>DATCXE010000057.1:0-27048 GCA_036565985.1 Bradyrhizobium sp. | reverse complement strand
CGGGTTTGAGTCCGCCGTAGCACGTGAGTGCGAAGGCGGAAAGCGGGGGTCCAGCTCTGACTCGGCACTGGATTCCCGCCATAGGCGTGCAAAAGCACGCCGTCCTTCGGACGGCTATGCGCGGGAATGAGCGGAGCTTGGTGCAGGACGAACCTAGATCACCTCTTCCGCCCGCACCCCGCGGCAATCCATCTCGAATTCGAGGCCGCGCACCGGCGGCCGGCAGAAATGCCACGTCAGCCCCGCGCGGGCCGCGCCGCGGCGCATGATCTCGTCGGCCAGAAACGGATAAAGGTCGTGCACCGTATAGACTTGGGTCGCGGTGGTCACGGTCCAGGATGCGCCTAGGAGTGCGAGGCGGCGCTCCATCTCGTCCAGCACGAAACGCGCCTTTTCCCGCATCGCATCCGCGCTGGTCTCGCCGTGGCGTATCGTGCGCTCGGCGTAGCTGGCGCCGCCCTCCCGCGCCTCGCCGCTGCCGGCGACGACGAAGCTCCGCGTTGGGTCTTTCGACTCGACCGTGAAGCTGAAGGCGTGAAACGAGGACTCGCCTGGCGGGTCGATCTCCGGGCAGACATTGCTGCGCGCCACCGGATTGGTCTTGCCGTCGTAAACGCCCCACTCCGCCAGCGTCTTGACGTAGTGCAGGTTGAAATTGCGAAATCCCTCGTCGGTGAACGCGGCGGGTGAGCGCAACTCGCAGGCGCAGAACGACGTCAGCGGCCTGCCCGCCGCCCGGATGTAATCGGCGATTTTCGCGAAACCTGCGGCCAGCGGCACCGGCCTGTCGAAGCGGACCCGTTCGATCTCAAAACCGGGGCTAGTCGCGACGCCTGCGGAATACTGGAACACGGCCGGGATGAAGCGGTAGTTGCCGGCGGGAAAGTCGCTCGTCATCGTGCCCCCTGCTTTCTCTTGTTCTGGAATGAGAGCTTAGCGCTCGTCGCCGGTGGTGGACACAAAAAAGCGACGGCCGCGATTTCCGCGGCCGTCGCCCGTTATCCTCGCCATCAACAGAGGCTCAGGTCGGCTTCAGCGCCTTGTTGCCGAGATCGAAATCGGCGATCTCCTTGGTCCGCTCCGAGCCGGCCTTGGCCTGGTGGTCGGTCGCCAGCCAGACATACACTGCCGGCAGCACGAACAGTGTGAACAGCGTGCCGATCGACATGCCGGAGACCACCACGAGGCCGATCGAGAAGCGGCTGGCTGCGCCCGCGCCGGTCGCGGTCAGCAACGGGATCAGGCCGGTGACCATCGCCGCCGTCGTCATCAGGATCGGGCGGAGCCGGATCCGCGCCGCCATCTCGATCGCCGAGCGCTTGTCGAGACCTTCCTTGAGCTGCAGTTCGTTGGCGAACTCGACCATCAGGATGCCGTGCTTGGTGATGAGGCCGACCAGCGTCAGCAACCCGACCTGGGTATAGATGTTGATGGTCGCGACGCCGAAGAACAGCGGGATCAGGGCGCCGACGATGGCCATGGGCACGCTGATCATGATCACCAGCGGATCCCTCAGGCTCTCGAACTGCGCCGCCAGCACCAGGAAGATGATGATCAGCGCGAAACCGAAGGTGATCGCGAGCTGATTGCCCTCCTGCACATATTGCCGGGAATCCGCCAGATAGTCGTGGCCGAAACCGGAGGGCAACTTCTTCGCTTCACCCTCCAGGAAGTCCACCGCCTGCCCGACCGTTACGCCCGGCATCGGCACCGCCGAGAAAGTCGCCGAGTTGAGCTGGTTGTAGTGCGTCAGCGAGTTCGGATCGGTACCGGTCTCGATCGACACGATGGTCGAAAGCGGCACCAGTTGCCCGGTGTTGGTCGGAACATAGTAGCCGCCGAGCGATTCAGGCGACAGCCGCATGCCGCGCGGCACCTGCGGGATCACCTGATAGGATCGTCCCTCGAGGTTGAAGCGGTTGACGTAATTGCCGCCCAGCAACGTTTGCAGCGTGGCGCCGACCTGGGCCATGTTGATACCGAGATCGCTCGCCTTGGAACGATCGATGGAGACGCGCACCACCGGCTGGTTGAAGTCGAGATCGCTGTCGGAGACGATGAACAGGCCGCTCTTGCGCGCGGCGTCCTTCAGCTTCGCCATCTCGTCATAGACAGCCTGGAATCCGGCGGTTGAATTGATCACCATCTGGATCGGCAGACCGCCGGGTCCGCCTGGCAGCGGCGGCAGGTTGAACGCGAACGCCTGAACGCCTTCGATCTTCGAGAGTTCCGCCTGCACCAGCGGCTTAAGCTTGATCGATGAACGCTCGCGCTCGTCCCACGGCTTGAGCAGCATGCCGGCGATGCCGCCCTGCGGCCCGTTGATGCCGTTCAGGACGAAACGCAGGTCGGTCTCGGGAAATTTCTGGAACGCCTTGTCGAGCTTGTCGCCGTAGAAATCGACGTAATCGATGTTGGCGTATTTCGGCGCCTTGGTCACCGAGAACACGATGCCCTGGTCTTCCTCGGGTGCGAGCTCCTTGGAAGTGTGCATATAGAGGAAGCCGACCAGGCCGAGGATCGTCAGCGCGAACAGCCCCGTGATCGGACGATAGTCGAGCGAGCGGTCAAGCTGGCGGCCGTACCAGCGCGTCATCGCGCCGAACACCCTGTTGACCAGCTTCGCGAACCGTCCCTCCTCCGCGCTCTTCAGGAAGACCGAGCACATCATCGGTGACAGCGTCAGCGCGATCACGCCCGACACGATCACCGCGCCCGCCAGCGTGAAGGCAAATTCGCGGAACAGCGAACCGGTCAGGCCGCCAAGGAAGCCGATCGGCGCATACACCGCCGCCAGCGTAATCGTCATCGAGACCACGGGGCCGACGATTTCGCGCGCGCCCTGCAGCGACGCCTGCACCGGGGATTTTCCCTCTTCGAGATGTCGATGGATGTTCTCCACCACCACGATGGCGTCGTCGACCACGAGCCCGATGGCGAGCACCATCGCCAGCAGCGTCAGCAGGTTGAAGCTGAAGCCCAGCATCAGCATCAGGCTGCAGACGCCGATCAGCGACAGGGGAATAGTGACAACAGGGATGATCACCGAGCGGAACGAGGCCAGGAACAGGAAGATCACGACTACGACGATCAGCACGGCTTCGATCAGGGTGTTCTTCACCTCGTCGATCGAGGATTGAATGAACTTGGTGGAATCGTAGGCCACCTTCATTTTCATCGACGGCGGCAGGTTGCGTTCCAGCTCCGGGAACAGCGCACGCACGCCCTTGACCAGCGTCAGCGGGTTGCCTTGCGGGGTCGCCTGCACGCCGATGAAGATCGCCCGCTCGCCGCTGAAGGCGACGCTCGCATCCGAACTTTGGGCGGCGAGTTCGACGGTGGCGATATCCTCGATCCGCACGAAGCCGCCATCCTTGGACTTGACGATCATCTTCTTGAACTCGTCGAGGTTCCGCAGGTCCGTATTGGTCTGAATGTTCGAGACGATGAGGTAGCCCTTGGCCTGGCCGGCCGCGGCCTGGAAGTTGTTGGCGGCAATGGCCGCAGAGACATCGTTCGGCGATACGCCGCGCCCGGCCATCCGCACCGGATCGAGCCACAGCCGCATCGCAAATGTTTGCCCGCCTAGAATGTCGGCGGACGCCACGCCGTCAACCGTCGACAGCACCGGCTGCACCACGCGCGTCAGATAGTCCGAAATCGCCGAGCCTGAGAGCTCGTCGCTGGAGAAGCCGAGATACATCACGGCCGTGGTCTGGCCGGTCGTCTTGGTCACGATCGGGTCGTTCGATTCCTTCGGGATCAGATATTTGACCGAGTTCGTCTTGGCCAAAACTTCGGTCAGCGCCTGGTTCGGGTCGAAATTCAGCTTGATGTAGACCTGGATCGTGCTGGTGCCCTGCACCGACGACGAAGTGATGTAGTCGACGCCCTCGGCGGACGCGATCGCCTGCTCGATCGGCGTGGTGATGAAGCCCTGGATCAGGTTGGCCGACGCACCGGGATAGACGGTCGTGACGTTGATCACCGTATTCGACAGTTTTGGATATTGCCGGATCGGCAATACGCTGGCGGCCCGCAAACCGATCAGGAGGATCAGCAGGCTGACGACGACCGCGAGGACCGGACGCTTGATGAAGATATCGGTAAAGGCCATCACAAATTATCCCGGTGAATTCAGCAATCACTGGAGCGGTCTCGTGTTCAAGACCGCCGCCCGTCTTTCGCCTGCGCGGCCCCTCGGGGCCGCGTCGATGTATCAGTACCGCGGCGGCTTCGCCGGTATCGGCGGTGTCGGGTCGGTCGAGATCGTCACAGGCGACCCGGACTGCAGCTTGAGCTGCCCGACCGAAACGACGCGGTCGCCATCCTTCAGGCCCTTGGTGATCTCGGCGCGTCCGTCCAGGCGCTTGCCGGTCTGCACGAAGGTACGCGTGACGACCAGATCGGTCTTGCCGTCGTCTTCCTTCTTCTCGCTGACGAGGAAGACCGAGTCGCCATAGAGCGTGTAGTCGACCGCGGTTTCGGGCACGGTGATGGCCGGCGGCTTGTCCGGCAGCACCACGGTCGTGGTGACGAACATGCCGGGCTTGAGGATCTTGTCCGGATTCTGGATCGTGGCCTGCACGCGAATGTTGCGCGTGTCGGTCGCGATCTGCGGCTCGATGGTGGTGATCTTGCCCTCGAAGGACCGGCCCGGATAGGCATCGACGGCGAGACGGACGATCTGGCCGACCTTGAGCTGGCCGGAGTCCTTCTCTGTCACGGTGAAGTTCGCAAACAGCACGGAGAGATCGGTCAACGAGACGATCTGGGTGCCGGCGGTCAGGTACTGTCCGACCTCGACCCTGCGAACGCCGAGTTCGCCGTCGAACGGCGCCCGCACGAGCTTCTGCGAGATGATCGCTTCCGTCTTGGCGATGCTGGCGCTGGCCTGGTCGAACGCCGCCTGCGCGGAATCCACGGTCGTCTGCGGTCCGACCTGGCGCTCCGCCAGTTGCTTGGCGCGATCCAGCGTGAGCTGTGCCACGCGCTGCTGAGCCTTGAAGTTTGCGAGGTCACCCTGCTCGGGGCCGTCGAACATTTGCAGCAGCGGCGTCCCTGCCTTCACGGTAGCGCCCGCAGTGAAGAGAATGTCCGTGATGCGTCCGTTGACGTCGGACGTGACATTGACCTGATGCACGGCGGCGAGGTCGCCGACGGCGATCAGCAGGTTCGGAATGGTTTCGGCCTTCGCCGTGGCGACGTTCACCAGGGTCGGCGGCGGCTTGTTGTTCGCGAAGAACTGCGCGATCATCTTGCCGCGGAAATAGTTGAACCAGACCAGGCCGCCGACCAGCAGGGTCAGCAGCGATCCCACGACGATGAACCAGCGAACCAGCCGCACCGGCCGCTTGTGCGGCTTGTCGACGATCGGCTTGCCCGACAGCTTGGGTTCAGTCACGATATTCATGTCATGCACTTTCTGCAGTTACCGATTGTCCCGAATTCGGCGACAGCTCGCAGTCCAGATGAGAAGCAATTGCGGCCTCGTTGAGCCCGATGCCGCGCAGTATGAATCGACAGAGCTGATGCTCCAGATCATTGGCGTTGCCGTAGGCAAGACAGGGCACCGGCGGAAGCCGCGTCAGCGCCGCCATCAGCACCGTGTGGTGCGCGAACCAGAACAAGTTGAGCGGGTGGCTGCCGACCCGCACCGCGTCGCCGGCCGCTACCGCACGATCGATCGACGCCGAAAACAACGGCCCGATCAGGCCGCCGATCTTGTCGTAGAGCAGTCGCGCAAACTCCCCGTCGTCGAGGTGGCTGGTCGTCATCAGCCGCAGCCGCTGCGCTTCCTCCTGATCCGACCCGTCCGAAACCGCAACGAAATGCCCAACCATGCCCCTGATCAATGCAACGAGCGTCGCGGTCGATGGCTCCTGGCCGAGCAGGTGCGCAAAGTCAGGATCGGCCTCGCACTCCTCCGCCAGGATCTCGGCATAGAGCGCGGCCTTGGACGGGAAGTGCTTGAACAGCAGGCCTTCCGAAATGGCCGCGGCGGCCGCCACGCTCTTGGTCGTGGTGCCGGCAAAGCCGTTACGGGCGAAGCATCGCTTGGCGGCGCTCAAGATCAATTGACGCCGCAGATCACTGGTCATGCGCAGGGTAGACATGGCGCGTGAGTAATCACTCACCTGCACGCTGTCAAGGATACATTGCAACGCACCATTCAGAATCCGGCGCAGTGCGATGACAAGATCACACTCGCATCGCCTTGTTTACGCGCCACTTTCCCGAGGTTCCGGCTCTCACCCTTGCGGCTCATCACGGATCGGGCGCAACTCCAGCGCGCCGCGGATGGGCTTTGGGACGCCGCCGCCGGCTTGACGTCGGGTTGGGAACGGGGTTTACGATAGTTGCATGCGCGACTAATTGGCTGGTCGCTGGTTTGTCCATCTTGATTTGAGAGCGACAGGCATGACTGCAGACACGCGCGAACTGGCGGCGACATTCGACCTCGAGAAGCTGACGCCCGAATTCTATGCCAACCCCTACCCGACCTATCGTTCGCTACGGGAAACCGAGCCGGTCAAGCGGCTGCCGAACGGTTCGTACTTCCTGACCCGCTACAATGATCTCGTGGCCGCCTACAAGAACACCAAAACCTTCTCCTCCGACAAGAAGAAGGAGTTCGCGCCGAAATATGGCGCCTCACTGCTCTACGAACATCACACCACCAGCCTCGTCTTCAACGATCCCCCCGCCCACACCCGCGTCCGCCACCTGATCATGGGCGCGCTGTCGCCGCGCGCGATCGCCGGCATGGAACCCCACCTGGTCAGGCTGGTGGACCGCCTGCTCGACGCCATCGCCGCCAAGGGCAAGGTCGACCTGATCGACGACTTCGCCGCCGCGATCCCGATCGAAGTCATCGGCAATCTGCTCGACGTGCCGCAGGACGAACGCGAACCCCTGCGCGACTGGTCGCTCGCCATTCTCGGCGCGCTGGAGCCGGTGGTTTCTCCCGACGTCTTCGCCCGCGGCAACGAGGCGGTGAAGGATTTTCTCGGCTATCTCGAAGGGCTGGTGGCGCGGCGCCGGGCCAGGCCCGGCAATCCCGACCATGACGTGCTGACCCGGCTGATCCGGGGCGAGAGCAATGGCGAACGGCTGACCGAGAAGGAACTGCTGCACAATTGCATCTTCCTGCTCAATGCCGGTCACGAGACCACCACCAACCTGATCGGCAACGGCCTCGTCGCGCTGCTGGATCATCCGGGCGAAAAGCAGCGGCTGATCGAGGATCCCGCGCTGATCAAGACCGCGGTCGAGGAAATGCTTCGCTACGAGAGTTCCAATCAGCTCGGCAACCGGATGACGGTCGAGCCGATCGAACTCGGCGGCGTCGCGATGCCCGCAGGCACGCCGGTGACGCTGTGCATTGGCGCCGCCAATCGCGATCCCGCGCAATTCCCCGATCCGGAACGCCTCGATGTCGGCCGCTCGCCGAACCGGCACCTGGCCTTCGGCACCGGCGCGCATCAATGCGCCGGGATGGCGCTGGCGCGGCTCGAAGGCGCGGTCGCGATCTCGCGTTTTCTGGCGCGGTTTCCGGACTACGCGCTCGACGGCGCGCCGGTACGCGGCGGCCGGGTCCGCTTCAGGGGATTTTTGAGCGTGCCATGCGAGGTCGGCGAAGACCGGCGCGCATAGAGTTCCTGCTCCATCACCTGACGGCGCGTTCCAATGCGCGCTCCATTGCCTGCGTTACGATCACCGCGGACCGTTCGTCCAGATGAACACCGTCCGCCCAGCGCAACTCGTTTCGGTCCACATCGATGCGAAGCCACCGGTGCGGATCGGGAAACTGCCCGCGAATGATCTGTCGCGTGATGGTTGCAGATTGCGAGCCCTCGATTGCCTCCGAATAGGGCAACTCGAACAGCAACACCCGCGCACCGCGGCGCTCGATCTCCCCGATCAACTCTTCAATCCGTTTCGCGCTGGCCCGGAGGATCCGCGGGGTTCTCCGCCTCGAACTGGTGGAGCGCACGATCCGCGTAGATCCGGTTGTCGAAATTACTCGGCGGCTGCTCGACCAATCTACGAAGATTGAGCGCGGCCTGGTCATGCGTTGGAGGCGCGTGAAGCCGCTGCTCATAGGCAGCCACCGCCGCTCTTACCGGACGAAAGAACAGCGGTTCGGCGTTGCCGCGCGAATAGCTTTCCACCAGCGCGGCGTCGATGGATCGGGCGAGCACGTTCGTCTCGACCAAAACAAGCCCGGGAAGTCGCGGCTGATTCGCAACGATCTCAAGCCCCGTGACCGGAGAGCCTCCCGCTAGCGCCAGATTTCTCAGCGCCTGCGTTGCAAAATATTCTTCCTTGAGGCGGAACGTGATCGAACTGCCTACCAGCACGACATCAGGCACGGGTTCGCGCAAAAAGCGGCCCAGGCTGATCAGCGTGCCGTCGCGCGTCGTCGTCGCCGGCATCTGCAATCCCCCGCCGAAGCGTGCGGTTGCGAAGCCGCAGACGGTCAACAGAATGGTCGCCGCAGCACCGCATTTCACCAACCACCGAACAGCTGACACCTTGCTGCTTACCTCTAGAACTGAAAATAGATGAACGACGTTTCGGGACCGGCCTCAAGATACATCAACGCCGCCATCGAGCCGTACAGATATGGCTCCGCCCGGCGAAAGCTGCCTTCGAACAGCGGACGAACGGCAAGGTGCTGGATGATGACGGGCAGCGAATAGAGCAACGCCAGACTATAGAAGAGTTTCGTCGGGTTAGGGTTCGTGCTTGGTGCGAACATGCCGGCGAGATAGCCGACGGCGTGATCGAAGTTCGGCAGCTTGAAGAAAATCCAAAGCATCGAGACGCAGAAGAAGACGAAGAAAATGCGGGCCGCTCGAAACACCGCAAAGTCGATCATGGCCAGTCGCTGCAGCAAGGGGCGCTCGAGCACCAGCAGCAGACCATGCAGCAGCCCCCACATCAAATAGCCTAATCCAGCGCCGTGCCAGAGGCCGCCGAGACCCATGACAATCATCAGGTTCAGATAGGTCCGCCATACGCCGCGTCGGTTGCCGCCGAGCGGGACGTAGAGATAGGTCCGCAGCCAGGTCGACAGCGAAATATGCCAGCGCGTCCAGAATTCAGAGAAAGAGGTCGAAATGTAGGGCAGATTGAAGTTGATCGGCAGACGGTATCCGAACGATAGCGCCAGGCCGATGGCGATCGCGGAATAGCCGAAGAAGTCGGCGTAGATCTGGTAGCTGTAGAGGAAAACGAGCAGCCAGCGATCCTGGGTCTGCAGCGTCTCGTAGAGCGGGAAGCTCATATAGGACGTCATTTCATTGAGATTGTTCGCGACATAACGCTTGAAGAAGAATCCGGCCAGAATCCATTTCGCTGCCTCGACGAAGGGAATGTCGGCGAAATATTTTGGCTTGATCTGCGGCATGAACATTTCCGCGCGCGTAATCGGACCGGCAACCAGCTGCGGAAAGAAGATGATGTAGAGGAATACGCTGGTCAGCGAAGGCCTCGCCGCCTTCTGTCTGGTCAGATCCACCAGCAGGCTGATGTTGTGGAAGACGAAAAATGAGATCCCGATCGGCAGCGGCAGCTTCAGAAGGAAATCAAGCGGCGCGAAGTCGACCAGACTGGGCGACGCCGGATCCAGGAAAAGCAGCTTGTATTTGAAGAACCCCAGCACCGCGAGGTTGAACGCGATGCCGACGGGAAGCCAGATCCGCCGGTTGCGTAACGCCAGAATCAGAAAGAGGTAGGTTCCGAGAACCGCTACCGCCAGCAACGCCAGCAACACAGGCTGGCCGTATCCGTAAAAGAACAGGCTCGCCAGGACCAGGAGCTGGACCTGAAACATCTTCAACGCGGGAACGTAGTAAGCCCCAAATACGGCCGCGACGAAGACGCCGAATTGCCAGGACGTGAAAGTCATGCCGCCCCAACGGTGGTTGGAGCAGATCTAGCATTTCGACCCATGGGGGCCTAGCCGGAACCGGATTGCCGTTCCGGCTTCGGCGACGGTCGGGGTCAGTTCAGACGCATGGTCGATTCCGGCCTGGACCGGAAATCAGTTGCCGGCGGTGTTGAAGCGGGAAAGATCGCAATCGCGTTCCGCGTACTTCACCCGGCGAAGTCCCTCGCGGTCCTCGACCACGGTCGGCTTGCAGCGCTCGCGCCACGCTGCCTCCTTGACTTCGTCGGCCTTCTTCTCTTCCGCTGTCCGCTGTATGACCTTGATCGTGGCGCGGCCGCCCACGGCGAAATTGGTCTGCTGACTGGGAAGCAGCGGACCGCCGTTGGCAACCGCTGCGGCCTTGGCGTTCTGGTAGATCTGCTCCGCCCTGGCTGCCTGGGAAGCAGCCGCAGCGTTGCCGTGATCCATCGCGAACTGCGCGGATGCAGACGAGACTGACGCTACGACGATCGAGATCGCGATGAGGATACGCATTTCAACAGCCTCTTTGGAATGAATGCCGCCGGAAAGAATGGCCCGGCAAGCATTGAGGCTGCGTAAAGCAGCGTGGCTAACCGCGCTGCAATCTAATGCTTAAAAGTTTAGACAAGGGGCGCGCGAGTTCACTCGCTACGGCCGAACTCGCAGCCCTTCTTGGCGTAAACCAGACGCACGACGCCTTCCTTGTCGTAGGTGCGCTGCGGCTTGCAGAACGCTTCCCACTTCTCGATGCTGGCGCGCCTTGCCTTTTCGTCTTCCTTTTCCTGGGCGAGGTCACGCGGCGGATCGTCCAGATAGGTCGTCGTGCATACCTGGCCGAAGAACTTGCTGTAGGTGCATCGCTCCACGACCTGCCATGCCTGCGCCGATGTCGACGCGAGGGCAAGAACTGCAGTTGCGTAAATGATTTTCATGTTGACGCTCATCGCTGCGGAGACATTCTCCGTGCGAAACAGCTAACGCCCGTAAATATGCAGGCGCAACGGTAACCCTTTGTTAAGCTGAATACCCGCGAAAAACGTTAAATCTGGAACCGGCGAACTGTCGCGTCTCACGACACTATTCGAAAAGTCACGCACGACGATGCAGATACGAGACAACATCGTCCGCCGTTGACACAGCGAGCGCGCGATCTCTTTTTTATCTGTCAGACCACCGTCCGATGCCGCTCGATGCAGGTCCGCATGACCTCGTCCATCGGCTTCTCCCACCAGTCGTTGGAGAAGATTTCGATCTCGGAATAGCCGGAAAAGCCCTGTGCCTCGACCGCCGCCCGCACGGATTTGATGTCGATAATGCCGTCGCCCATCATGCCGCGATCGTTGAGGACGTCCTTGGTCGGCACCAGCCAGTCGCAGACGTGAAACGCGAGCAGACGATCTTTCCCCGCGCGCGCGATCTGCGGCGTCAACTCCGGATCCCACCAGATGTGATAGACGTCGAGCGCCACGCCGAGCGCGCCGGTGCGCTGCGGATCGAGCCGATCGCAGATATCCAGCGCCTGCTTCGTCGTATTCACGCAGGCGCGATCGGCGGCATAGGCGGGATGCAGCGGCTCGATCGCGAGCGGCATGCCGGCCGCTCGCGCATACTCCAGCATGTCAGCGATGGCGTCATCGACCTGCGCTCTCGCGTGTGCGATGTCCTTTGAAGCCGCACTTCCCGGACGCGAAAATTGCGGCAGGCCGCCGGCGACCAGCACCACGCATGGCGCGCCCAGCGCCTTGGCTTCGTCGACTGCGCGGCGATTGTCGTCGCGAACCTCAGCGCGGCGCGCCGCATCCGAGGTGAACATGCCCCCACGGCAGTAGCCGGACAATTCAAGCCCGGCATCGCGCACGGCCCGCACCGCGCGTTCGAGGCCTATCGTCGCGACCTGGTCGCGCCACGGGTCGATGGCGCGGATGCCATGCCGCGCGCAGGCCTCGATGATGGCCGTGAGATCGGCCTGCTTGCGCACCGTAGCCGCATTCAGCGACAGCCAGCGATGGTCAGAAGAAAAATCGCGCATCAGGCCTCAATGCTGCGCACAGCCAGCACCGCCTTCATGCGCCGTGTCGCGAGCTCGGGGTTGGAAAGCAGCCCGGCCTTGTCGGCCAGCCGAAACAGCTCGGCCAGATGCAGCGTCGATCGCGTGCTCTCCTGGCCGCCGACCATGGTGAAATGATCCTGATGGCCGTTGAGATACGCCATGAACACGATGCCGGTCTTGTAGAACCGCGTCGGCGCCCTGAAGATGTGCCGCGACAGCGGCACGGTCGGCCCGAGCACGTCATGGAAGCCGGCCTCGTCGCCGGCCGCCAGCCGCGACAGCGCGTAGGACGCCGCCGGTGCGATGGCATCGAAGATGCCGAGCAGCGCGTGCGAAAAGCCCTTGTCGTCACCCGCAATCAGTTCGGCATAATTGAAATCGTCGCCGGTATACATCTTCACCCTGGGATCGAGCCGCCGGCGCATGTCGATCTCGCGCTGCTTGTCGAGCAGCGAAACCTTCACGCCGTCGACCTTGGCCGCGTTGGCGTTGATGATGGCGACCGCCGTATCCATCGCCCTGTCGAGATCATTGGTGCCCCAATATCCCGCCAGCGCCGGATCGAACATGTCGCCGAGCCAGTGAATGATCACGGGCTCGCGGACCTGTGACAGCACGCGGTCATAGACTTTTGCGTAATCGTCGGCGCTGCGGCCGAGTTTCGCCAGCGCGCGCGAGGCCATCAGGATGATGCGGCCGCCGGCCTTCTCCACCGCAGCGATCTGCTCTTCGTAGGCGCGGATAACGTCGTCGATGGATTTTGCATCTTCGACCGCGAGGTGATCGGTGCCTGCGCCGGAAAACACCAGCGCGTTGCCGCGAGCCCCGGCTGCTCTCACCGAACGCCGGATCAGTTCCAGCGAGGTCGGCCAGTCCAAACCCATGCCGCGTTGCGCGGTATCCATCGCTTCGGCGACGCCGAGGCCGAGATCCCAGACATGCTCGCGAAACGCAATGGTCCGGTCCCAGTCGATTGCGGCTGACAGCCACGGATCGCCCTCCGCCAGCGGATCGGCCACCACATGCGCCGCCGAAAACGCCACGCGGTTGAGCGTGCCTTCGAGCTTTGCCGGAAACATCCGCGACGCCGCCAAGCGATAGGTTTCGATCGAACGGTCCGCCGTCGGCAGCTTTAATGACAGCGACGACATCGGCAGGACAGGCTTGTTCATGATGATGCCTCCTCAGACCTTGATCGGAGCGACGTCGATCCAGCGGCGCTCGCGCCAGCTCTGCAGCGCGCATTCGGCAAGCTGCACGCCCTTGGCGCCTTCGAGCAGCGTGTATTTATACGGTGCGTCCTCGCAGACATGGCGAAGGAACATTTCCCACTGTTCCTTGAAGCCGTTGTCGTAGACGACGTTGTCGGGGACTTTTTGCCAGTCGGCATAGAAATCGTGGGTGCGCTTTTCGTCCGGGTTCCATACCGGCCGGGGCGTTGCCTGACGGGCCTGGATCACGCAATCGGTCAGGCCCGCCACCGCCGAGCCGAGGGTGCCGTCGACCTGGAACGTCACGAGGTCGTCGCGATAGACCCGCGTCACCCAGCTCATGTTGATATGCGCGACCACGCCGCCCTTGAGACGGAAAGTCGCATAGGCGGAATCGTCGGCGGTCGCGGTGTATTTCCTGCCCTTCTCGTCGTAACGCTCCGGGATATCAGTCGTACCGAAGCAGGAGATGCTCTCGACTTCGCCAAACAGGTTGTCGAGCACGTAGCGCCAGTGGCACACCATGTCGAGGATGATGCCGCCGCCGTCCTCGCTGCGGTAATTCCATGACGGCCGCTGCGCTTCCTGCCAGCCGCCCTCGAACACCCAGTAGCCGAACTCGCCGCGCACCGAGAGCATGCGGCCGAAGAAGCCGGAATCGCGCAGGAATGCGAGCTTCTTCAGGCCTGGCAGGAACAGCTTGTCCTGCACCGTGCCGTGCTTGACGCCTTTTGCGTTGGCGAGTTTCAAAACCGCCAGCGCCTCGTCCAGATTGGTCGCGATCGGCTTTTCGCAATAGACGTGCTTGCCGGCGTTGATCGCCTTGGTCAGCAGCGAGGGCCGCGCCTGTGTGGTCGCGGCATCGAAGAAGATGGTATCGCTCTTGTCGGCCAGCGCCTTGTCGAGATCGGTCGACCAGCGCTCGACGTTGAAGCGCCTGGCGAGGCGCTCCACCTTGTCGGCGTCGCGGCCGATCAGGATCGGATCGGGCAGCATGCGGTCGCCGTTCGACAGCACCACGCCGCCCTGGTCGCGGATCGCGATGATGGAGCGGATCAGGTGCTGGTTGAGGCCCATGCGGCCGGTCACGCCGTTCATGATCAGGCCGAGGCGTTTGGTCGTCATACTGCTTTCTCCAGGGAAATTCGTGGTACCGGCTGCGCCAGCGGCTGCATCGTGGACCAGTCCGGATGGACTGATGTGGCAAAGCCCGGTGTGGTCAGCGATCCCGTCGAGAGATCGCCGTCATGGATCGCGAGCCGAACCTTGTCTCCGTCGCGGGCGTAGAGATCGGGATGCGCCGCAAGGAACGATTCAGCTTCGGCGGCGGGCGTATCGCCGAAGCCGTCGACGTAATGGTGGCCGTTGCGCTCGGCATGGGTGACGCCGATCAGCGCGCCGAGCGCGAGATCCTGCTGCACGGCCATTCCCGCCTGGCAGGTCAGGTCCTCGCCGGCGATGAAGCAATTTTCGCCGCCTCCGCTCCATTTCGCCGCGCGCGCCGCGTTGATCACCGACTTGTAGATGCCCTTGCAGGATTTCGAGGAGATGCCGCGATAGCCGAGCGCCCGCGCCATCGGAAACGCGTCGTAGGAATCATCCGCCTCGTCGACGATGAAATCGCGGCGCGCCAGCGCGCCAAGCGGGGTTTGGCGGGTGATGTCGCGCGGCATCGGCTGTTCGATGTACAACAGCTTTGCCGTGATCGGCCGCAGCGCCGCCTCGCGGTCGAGCCGATCGACCAGCGCGCCTAGTGCCGCGAGGTCGGCATATTGCTCGTTGGCGTCGAGCGTCACGCGGTAGTCATGGGGCAGCGTCGCGAGTTCGCGGCCGATCCGGGTCAGGCGATCCGCATCGTGTTCGGGATCACCGTTGAGCTTGAGCTTGAAGTAGCGCGCGCCGGCGTTTTCATGCCGGTCGGCGACGCCACCCTCGCCTTCGACCTTGTCATCCATGCCGACTGTGTGCCGGATCGCGACGCGCTCCAGCCGCCTGCGGTCTGCGAGGAACCGCGCAACATCCTCATCCCCGAGATCCCGCGACAGGCGCGCATCCACGCCGGCAATATTGTCGGCCATCCCTTCAAAAAAATTCACGCCGAGCCCGCGCAGCAGCGCATCGAGGATAGCCTTGTCGATCTCGGCCGGCCCAAAGCCGGCAGCGAGCGGCGGAATATCCTCCTTCGCGCAGGCCTCGACCTGTGCGGCAATGATTGCGGAGTGGTGTCCGAACGCGGTATCGAAGTCGGATCGCGCCAGATAAAGCTCGCGCGCGATCGAAAGCGTCCGGCGCAATCCGTCCACCGTCTGTTGCGCCGAAAGATGCGCGCGCTTGTCGAACCATTTCGAGGCCATCATTTCGGCGCTGGCGCCGATCGATGCACCCTTGCCTTCGATCTCGATCCCGGCGCGCACGAAAACCTGCACCGATGACGTGATGACCACGCTTCCGAACCGGAACGGCTTTGCAAACGGGATCGGCCGCTCAAAGAAGGAAATGTCCCGCACGGCAAAACGAGGCGGCATGCAGTCCCCCTTTAGTCCAGCGCACTTTGGGTGAAGAAATGCTTGCGAATCCGCTGCACCAGTTCGGTGAAGGCGGGATCGGCCATCGCGTCCAGCGAGCGCGGGCGCGGCAGCGGCACGTCGTAGATCGCCGCAATTGCACCGGGCCGTTCGGTCATGACCAGCACGCGATCGGCGAGGAACACGGCTTCCGGAATGGAGTGCGTGATCAGGAGCACCGTCTTGCCGGTCTCGCGCTGGATCCGCATCAGTTCGACGTTCATCTTTTCGCGCGTCATGGCGTCGAGCGCGCCGAACGGCTCGTCCATCAGCATGATCTTGGGATCGTGCACCAGCGCCCGGCAGATCGAGGCGCGCTGCTGCATGCCGCCGGACAATTGCCAGGGCAGCTTCTTCTCGAACCCTTCGAGTCCGACCAGTTTCAATAGCGCTTTCGCCCGCGGCAGATATTCGTCGCGCGGCAGCTTCTTCATGTCGATCGGCAACATCACGTTGGAGAGGATGTTGCGCCAGGGCAGCAGCAGCGCGTTCTGGAACACGATGCCGACATTGCCATGCGGCTTGGTCACCTGCTCGCCTTCGACCAGGATTTCGCCCGTCGATGGCGCAAGCAGGCCGGAGATCATTTTCAGCAGCGTGGACTTGCCGCAGCCGGACGGGCCGACCACCACGAAGAACTCGCCCTCGTTGATGTGAAAATCCAGCGGCCGCAGCGACGGCACGTCGCCGTCGCGCGAGCGGTAGGTCTTCGAGACGCCGGACAGCGTGATGCCAGACGCCGCGCCGCCGGCGCGATCCGACACCAGGCGCAGATGCGCGCCTGGTTGATTTGGCTCGCTTGGTTTGATCGCGGGGTTCATTCAGGTCATTCCGTTATCGAGATGCCCGTCATTCCGGGATGGTCCGAAGGACCAGACCCGGAATCTCGAGATTCCGGGTTCGATGCTGCGCATCGCCCCGGAATGACGGCGTACAATCACGAACCGCCCTGCGGCAGGTAGTCGTTGGTGTAAAACGCCTTCGGATTGTCCTTGGCCTTGGCATCCAGCCCGCCATATTCGACCATCAGGTTGACGGTATCCGTCATGTTCTGGTCGGTGACCTGGAACGGCCGCTTGCTCTTGGTCTCCGCCGTGCGGTAGAGCGGGATCGTCAGTTCAAAGCCCTGCGTCAGCGTTTCGATCTTGCCGCCCTTCGGGTTGGCGTCGAGGATCGACTGGGCCGCCGCCTTCGGGTCCTTCTCGGCGGCTTCGACGGCCTTGGTCGTCGCCGACATGAAGCGCTTGACCAGATCGGCATTCGCCTTGACGTATTCGGTGTTGGCGACGATGCCCGAGCAGACCATGTTGATGCCGTAGTCGGCGAACTTGATCGCGTTGACGTCCTTGCCGGTGGCGTCCTTGATCTTCATCGACTGGTCCATGACGTAGCCGAGCAGCAAGTCAGCCTGGCCGTTGATGACGGCGTTCAGCTTGGTCTGGCCATCACCGGCGACCGTCTGGAAGTCGCTTTCCTTCAGGCCGGTCTTCTTGAGGAACAGCGGCCAGATCTGCGTCATGGAATCGGCCGGCGTGATCGCCACCGTCTTGCCCTTGATGTCCTCGGGCTTCTTGATGTTCTTCTCGACAAAGCCCATCGCCGACATCGGGCTGGTCTGCAGCAACACGCCGGTTGCGACGATCGGGGCGCCCTTGACGGCCGCGCGCATCATGGTGGGAACGTCGACATAGCCGAAATTGGCGGTCTTGGCTGCGACCGCCTGCGTGGTCGCCGCCGAACCGCGGCCTTCCTGGATTTCGAGGTCGATGCCTTCGGCGGCATAGATGCCCTTGGCCTTGCCGTAGTAGAACGGCGCGTGCTCCCCATAGACATACCAGTTGAGCATCAGCACCACCTTGTCGGCGGCCGATGCCGGAAGCACTGAAAGCGCGGTCCAGATCAGGGCCGTCGAAACTGCAGCCATCAATCGTATCATGTTTTCCTCCGTGTCCCCGTCATTGCGAGGAGCGTCAGCGACGAAGCAATCCATTCCTCCGCTTGCGGCAGCGTGGATTGCTTCGCTGCGCTCGCAATGACGATCAACTCATTCGTGTCGTTTGCCGTGTACAGGTCCTTATGAAGCGAAAATGAGATCCTCGCGCTGGCTGACATGCCAGGGGATCACGAGGCGTTCGATGCGGTCGACGGCCCAGAACAGGACCACGCCAAGCAGCGCGAGAATGACCAGCGCCGCAAACATCGTCGGCAGATCGAAGGTGCCGATCGAGCGCTGCAGCACGTAGCCGATGCCGGAATTGGAGCCGACGAACTCGCCGACCACGGCGCCAACGACCGCGAGCGTGATGGAGACCTTCAGCCCCGAGAAGATCGCGGGCATCGCATGCGGCAGGTTGACGGCGCAAAATACACGGAAGCGGCTGCCCTGCATCGCGCGCGCAAGATCGACCATGTCAGGATCGACCGACTTGAAGCCCTGCACGGCGGACACCACCACCGGAAAAAACCCGAGCAGGAATGCCGAGATCACCTTCGGGATGATGCCGAAGCCGAACCACACCACGAACAGCGGCGCGATCGCGATTTTCGGCACCGACTGCGAGAACACCAGCAGCGGATAGACGTAGCTCTCCACCGTCTTCGATCCCGCAATCAGCATGGCGACGGGAATGCCGAACAGCGCCGACAGCACGAAACCGCAGAGCGTGGCGTAGGTGGTGGGCCACGCCTGCCGCAGCAGTTCCGGCCAGTCCGTCCACAGCACCGTCACGACATCTCCCGGCGCCGGGATCTGGTAGGCGGGAATACCGAACACGCGGATGGTCAGATCCCAGGCCACCACGATGAAAATCAGGAACAGGAACGGCCGCACCCACGCTGCGTTCAGCATTTTCGACACGCTTGCGCCCTTCGGTTCCGCCACGTCTCGCTCCCGGATGGATCGTCTTTTCCGGGTTAAAATTAACCCGTTGGATAAATACCGGCAAGCGAGTTTTCGTGCGGCAAAATTGCGCCGCGGCGTATGGGTTCCTGCGTTCGCAGGAATGACAGGCTAGACCGGCTGATGCGCCGGTGTCCGAATGCCGCGAACCGCGAGCTTGCCGAAATCCGCCGTCGACTTTCCGGTGAGCGCCGCCAGCACCAAGGCCACCATATGCGCGAGCCGTTCGTCCCTCGCCTCCTTCCTGAGGAGGTCGCGGCCGAAGATCACGCTGAGCGTGGCACTGTTGGAGAGATAGAAGAAGCACAGCCCGGCGATCGAGATATAGAGTTGCACCGGATCGACCGCGACGCGGAAGTCGCCGCTTTCGACGCCGCGCCTCACCACCGCGCGGATCATCTCGACGAAGGGCGAGTGCATCGATTTGACCTTGGTCGATCGCTTCAGATGGCGAGCCTTGGCGAGATTTTCAGTGTTGAGCAGCGCCAGGAATTCCGGATTGCGCAGGAAGTAGTTCCAGGTGAAGTCGATCAGCCGTTCGATCGCCTCGGGCGGATCGAGATGTTCGAGATCGAGCCCGCGCTCCTCGGAACGGATTTTTTCATAGGCGTCTTCGAGCACCGCGAGATACAGGCCTTCCTTGTTGCCGACGTGGTAATACAGCATGCGCTTGTTGGCGCCGGCATTGGCGGCGATGCGATCGACGCGCGCCCCGGCAAGGCCATGGGCGGCGAACTCCTGCTTGGCGGCCTCGAGAATGCGCAGCCGCATGCCCTCGGGGTCCCGCTGCCACTTCAGAACGCGTTTTGTCTTTGCCAAATGGACCGCTCGATGACCGTTATGGGCCAAGCTGTAGCACGCAAGGGCAGATTTGAGAATGTGGCATGTTCTATCCCCGTCATTGCGAGGAGCGTCAGCGACGAAGCAATCCATCCTTTGTTGAGGCAATTGGGTTGCTTCACTCCGCTCGCAATGACGATTGGGTCAAGCGGCGGCGACCGGCTTGCCTGCCGACGGTTGCACCAGCAGCGTTGGAACTCCGCAGGTGCCGCTGCGCACGGTCATGACCCGCGTCCCCGGCTTGCGGCCGTTGCGGACTTCGGAGACGTCGACGCCCGCCTGCACCAGCCGCGCATGGGTGGCGTCCATGTCGGCGACGCGCCAGCACAGGCCGCGCAGCCGATCCTGCGACGCATCTTCCTGCTTGCCCGGCCGGTGCGTGACCTCGACAATGAGGTCGCCGCAACGGAAGAACATCAGCCGGCCCCACTCCGGATGCGAGCGATCGAGCGCCATGTCGAGGCCAAGCCGCGCGCCGTAGAGCGCAGCCGCGCGCTCGGGGTCCGGCGTCGAGACCACGACATGGTCCAGCCCCGCGATCGATCCATCCATCGTTTGCACCGAGAGCGGACGCTCCGTATCGCGTTCGAGGAAAAACAGGCGCACGCCACGCGTCGCCTCGGTGGCGGCGCGGGTGCGCTTCCATGAAAGCACGGCGCCGCCAAGCGCGTCGCGGCTTTCGACCTCCGCAATAGCTTCCGGCTTCAACGCGAGCCGGTCGAGCCTGCGATGCGTTTTGGCGATGTCGCTGGTTCGAAAGCAGATGCTCGCCAGCCCCTCGCCCTGCGTAGCAAGCACCGCACGAATTCGGTCCGCGTCGGTACCCTCGCCGTCCGGCGCGACCAGTTCCAGCGTCGTGTTGTCGAGCGTGAACAGCACGCGATCGGCGCCATGGTCGCTGCTCTGCCAGGCCGGCGCGCGGGCAAACAGCGTCTGGTAGGCGCTGGAGGCCGCATGGATGTCGCCGGTGAGAACGACGACGTGATCGAGGCCGACGATCATGGGAACAGACCCCGCGTGTTCTTGGCGGCGCGGACCTTCTCGACGCCGATCGCCATTGCCGCCGTGCGGTGCGGGATCTTGTCCGCGCTGGCCCGCTGCACCATGCTATCGAAAGCGCGGTCGAGGATCGCGTATTCGCGCCGTGTCACCTCCTCTTCTTCCCAGAACAATTGCTGCAGGTCCTGCACCCATTCGAAGTAGCTGACCACGACGCCGCCTGAATTGCAGAGGATGTCGGGGATCAGGAATACCTCGCCCTGGCGCTTTTCCAGCACGAGGTCCGCCTCCGGCGTAGTCGGACCGTTGGCGCCTTCAGCCAGCACCCGGCATTTGAGGTTTTCCGCGATCTTGGCATCGATGACGCGCTCCATTGCTGCGGGCACCAAAACGTCGCAGGGCAGCGTGAGGATCTGCCCGGGATCGAAGGCGAGCTGATTGGAAAATCCGGCAATGCTGCCATGCGTGCCGGCGTGCCGCATCAGCGCGGGAATATCGAGCCCGGCAGGATCATGCAGCGCGCCGGTGTGATCGCTGACCGCAATGATCTTCAGGCCGTACTGATGCAGTTCCAGCGCAGCATAGGAGCCGACATTGCCAAAACCCTGGATCACGGCGGTCGCGGTGCCGGGATTGATCGAGAGTTCCTTCAACACCCGTCTCGCGAGATAGGCGACACCGCGTCCGGTAGCTTCGCGGCGGCCAAGCGTGCCGCCTGACGACACCGGCTTGCCGGTCACGATCTCGGTCACGGTCTGGCCCTGATACATCGAGTAAGTGTCCATGAACCATGCCATCACCTGCTCGTTGGTGCCCATGTCAGGTGCCATCACGTCGGTATGCGGACCGACGAACGGAATCATCTCCTGCATGTAGCGACGCGACAGCGCTTCGAGTTCGCGCCTGGAAATCGTCGAGAGATCGACATTGACGCCGCCCTTGGCGCCGCCATACGGCAGCCCGACAAGCGCGCACTTCCAGCTCATCCAGATCGCAAGTGCTGCGACTTCGCCGATATCGACGGAAGGCGCAAACCGCGTGCCGCCCTTGGTCGGACCGAGGGTGAGATGATGCTGCACCCGGTAGCCCTCAAATACCGCGACGGTGCCATCATCGCGGTGGATCGGACAGGAAACGGTGATCGCCCGCTTCGGCATCAGGATGCGATCGCGCTCGTCCATCGGGATTTCGAGATGGTTGGCGATGACGCCGAACTGGTTCACCGCCATGTCGAACACCGGACCGGAATATACGGTCATCATTTGCCTCCCCTTTTGTCGGAACCCCGGGCAGCGGTCGGCCGTTATCGGCGGATGCCGGCGATGGCCCAAGGACTAGAAGGACGGTCGTAGTCTGCCCATACTCCCATCTCAAGCTGCAAAGACGGCACGGTTGCGAATAATTTCAGCGAATGCATCCGATAACCGGTGCTAATGTAGCCGCGCCGGGCCAGAACCCCCTTCATGACACGACGGAAAACGAATGCAGGCCCTCTTCATCGGACAGACCTATATCGACGTTACCTTCATCACCGACCACATGCCGACCGGCGACGAAAAGCACGTGGCCGATGCCTACGCGATCTCCTTTGGGGGCAACGCCGTCACGGCGGCATTCTGCTGCGCCAAGCTTGGCATCGTGCCGGACCTGATCGCTACCGTCGCCAATGACTGGCTCGGGCGCATGTTCTGGGACATGAGCGCGAAATACGGAATCTCGGTCCATCCGCGCAAGGTCAACTCCTCCTCGCTGTCCTTCATCATGCCCAAGGACGGCAAGCGCGCCATCGTGCGCTGCCGCGATGACGAGCACATCCACCCGTTTCCGCTTCTGAACCTGAAAGGCTGTCGTGCGCTGCATGTCGACGGCCATCAGCCGGACGCTGCGATCCATTATGCCAAGCTGTGTCGCGAGGACGGTATCCTAACCTCGCTCGACGGCGGCGGCCTGCGTACCAATACACATGAGCTGCTGGCGTATATCGATGTTGCGATCGTCGCCGAACGATTGTGCGAGCAGATGGACCTGACACCGGAAAAGATGCTGGACTATCTCAAGGGCCGCGGCTGCCGGGTTGGCGGCATCACTCAAGGCGAGAAGGGCCTGCTCTGGTATGACGAAGCCGGCGTGGTCCGCACCATGCCTGCGCTGCCGATTCCGCGCGAACGCGTGATCGATACCAACGGCGCCGGCGACGTCTTCCACGGCGCCTATGTCTATTCCTATCTCAGCAATCCTTCCAAAGGCTGGCACGAGCATTTCGAGTTTGCGCGCGCCGCCTCGACCTACAAGATCCAGCGCCTCGGCAACGAGGCCGGATTGCCGTCGCTTGCCGATATCGAGGCGGTCAAGCAGGAGTTTCGTGTGAGCGCCTGACGGCGCCAACAGGAGATTGTCACGCATGGGGCGCGTCTTCGTCGCCGGCAGCATCAACATGGATGTGGTGGCGACAGCCGTCCGGCATCCCAGGGTCGGCGAGACCGTCGCCGGAAATGCCGTGCATTATTTTCCCGGCGGAAAAGGCGCGAACCAGGCGGTTGCCGCAGCGAAGCTCGGTACGCCGACGACGCTGATCGGCCGGCTGGGCGCCGATGCGTTCGGACAGCAATTGAGGACGTTTCTGACCGCGCAGGGCGTCGACCTCGCCTTGGTCACGGACACCGCCGGAACCCATACCGGAACGGCCATCATCACCGTTACAGAGGCCGACAACACCATCGTGGTGGTGCCCGGCGCCAACGCGCTGGTGACGCCGGAGGATGTCGCCGTGCCCAGGCTCGTCAAGGGCGATATCGCCGTCAGCCAGTTCGAGATTCCGCTGCCCACGATATCGGCGTTCTTCAGGCGTGCCCGGGCGGCCGGCGCAACCACGATCCTCAATCCCGCACCGGCGGCCATGTTCGGCCCGGAGTTGCTCGATCTCGTCGATATCCTGGTCGTGAACGAGACCGAGTTGGGGTTTCTCACCAACACCGAACTTCGCGACACCGACGCCACTGCCCGGTTCGTTGAAGCGGCGCAGTCGCTGCCAGCAGCAGCCAACAGAACCATCTGCGTCACCCTCGGCAAGCGCGGCGTGCTCGCGCTGATCGGCGGCGAGGCGTCGATGATCGCCGGGCGTACCGTGAAGGCCGTCGACACCACAGGCGCGGGCGATTGCTTTGTCGGCGCCCTCGCCGCGCAGCTGGCCGGCGGAACGTCGCTGCGCGACGCGCTCGGTTACGCCAATGCCGCGGCTTCGATCTGCGTGCAGCGGATGGGTGCGGCGCCATCGATGCCGACGGCGGCCGAGATAGCGGCCTTGCGCGGTTAGCTAGCTCACTGGGAACGGCTACTTCAGCGCCTGTAACTCATCATATTGCGCCCTGGTCCAGCCGGCGCCGGCGGAGGGATCGTTGTGCAGCGGGAGAGCTGCCTTGCGGAACGCCTCGCGATCAGGCTCGATCACAGTGTTGCCGAGTTTCTTGAACTCCCCGGCCAAAATCCTCTCGGAAGCCTCGATCGCTTCCGTCGCCTTCCCAGCGGCCTCTTTCAGCGTATCCGCGAAGATCTGTCGCTCGTCCGGCGTCAGCTTGTTCCAGAGGTGACTGCCAATCACCGTCACCATCGATTCCGTGATGTGGCCGGTCAGCACGATGTGGCTCTGCACCTCGTAGAACTTCTTGGCCATGATCGTCGGCAGCGGATTCTCCTCGCCATCGACCAGCCCCTGCTTCAGCGCCTGATAGACGTCCGAAAAGGCAATCGGCGTTGCTTTGGCGCCGACGGATTTGGTGAACATCAAGCACAGCGGCGCCGGAGGCACGCGCAGCCTCATGCCCTTCATGTCCTCGGGCTTGTTGATCGGCTTGTTCGCGGTGACGTGGCGCTGGCCGTAATAGGTGAGCGCGACGATCTTGTGTCGGGTCTTGTCGTCGTAGCCCTTGACCAGATCGGCAAACAGCTTGCTGTCGCGATAGGCCTTCCAATGGTCCAGATCGCGCAGCATGAACGGCGCGCCGGTGATGCCGAGCGGCTTGTAGGTCGCGGCGACGAAGTTGACGCCGACATAGACGATATCGATGGAGCCGAGCCCGAGGCCTTCGTTGAGCTGGTTCTCATTGCCGAGTTGGGAAGCCGGAAACACCTGAATGTCGAATTTGCCGTTGGTGCGCTTCCTGATCTCGCCGGCGGCCCACAGCGCCTCGGTGTGAAACGGCTCGGTGATCTCGTAGACATGCGCCCACTTCAGCCTGATCTGGGCTGAAGCCGGACTACCCGCGGCCAAGGCAACGACGATGGCACCGATCAACGTGAGGCAGCGCGGCCCTGCGGACATGTAATCTCCCCAAACTGACTGCCGGAGTCATTTTGGCCTTCTGGCGATAGCGTTTCCGAAATGATCGGCCGTTGCAAGCAGCGAGCACCGCAGCAAGCCTGGCTCAAGTCAGGGCGCTCTTGAGATCGAAGCTTGCATCCGCCGCCTGCGCGGGCGTGATCGACCCGTGGGCAGCAAGCAGGCGGCGACCGAACATATGGTCGCCGGCGCGATTGACGGACTCGATTCCGACGAGTTCGCCGGCCTTATAACAGAAGGCAGAGAATGCCCCCTGGGCGCGGTCGCCGCGCACGACGACACGGTCATAGCCGGTGGTCAGCCCCACCATCTGCAGCTTGTCGGGGCCCTGATCGCTCCAGAACCATGGCAGGCCGTCATAGGGCTTGGCGTCGCCGGTCAGCCGCGCCGCCACGCAACGGGCGTGGTCGGTCGCGTTCTGTACCGACTCCAGCCGCAATGAGCCGCCGAACCGAGGGCTCGCATACAGCGCGCAATCGCCAACCGCTGAAATATTAGGGTCGGCCGTGAGGAGATGCTCATCGACGATGATGCCGGCTGCGACCGGCAAGCCCGCCTGCGCCGCCAACTCGACATTGGGCAGGACGCCGACGCCGACCACGATCAGGTCGGCCTTCAAGTGCCGGCCGTCGCTGAGGCTTACGCCGGTGACTTTGCTGCCGTCGCTTTCGATGCTGGTGACCTGCACGCCCAGATGAATCCGGATGCCGGCTGCGGTGTGGCGCGCCTGGAAATGTTCCGAGATTTCCGCGGTCACCGCGCGCGCCATCACCCGGGTGGCGAGCTCGATGACGTCGACTTCAAGACCCTTGGCGCGGGCGGTCGCGGCGAATTCCAGGCCGATGAATCCGGCGCCGATGACGACGACGCGTTGGCCCGGCGCGATGTAGTCCCGCAGGGCCTGGCTTTCGTCGAGCGTCCGCAAGTAACGGACGCCATCGAGATTGGCATTGGGAATGTCGAGCAGACGATTGCGTGCGCCGGTCGCCAGCACCAGATGGCCGTATTCGAGCGATGCGCCGGAGGCGAGCGCCACTTTGCGCGCCGCGCGGTCGACCGAGATCGCGCGATCCGAGATCAGATCGACCTTCTGGTCGTGGTAGAATTTCTCCGGCCGGAACATCAGGCTGTCAGGCCCGCCGGTTCCCTTCAGATAGGCCTTGGAGAGCGGCGGCCGCTGGTAGGGCAGATGGCCCTCATCGTTCACGAGCGCGATGCGCTCTGAAAAGCCGTGCTGGCGCAACGATGTCGCAAGCTGAAAGCCGGCGTGGCCGGCGCCGATGATGACAACTGGTCCTGCCGTCATCGAGGCAGCCTACGTTCGAGCACACAGGAAGGACCCATGTCGTCTTCTCTCCAAAGATTTTGGCTTGCCTGTCTCGTCCCTTGGGAGCAGCGCTCGTGTCCGCGTCCCGAACGATGACGGGCCGTATTTGACCCCATCGCGCGCAGGGACGCAAGGGCGTCCCCGGGCTCCAGGGAAAGCTGGTGCCGCATTCTGCAAGCCCGGCCGGGGATTGTCACCCCTGACGTTGTCGATTTAAATGCCTGCCCCTCTCCGCGCACTCCGAGGCTTGCCATGCCGACCTCCGATGATACTGCCCCCGCCCTGCTCCGGATCGAAGGTCCGGTCGCCACAATTACGCTGAACCGGCCCGCGGCCTTCAACTCGATCAACCTGTCGATTGCGCAAAAGCTCGAGCAACTCGGCGCCGAGGTCGAGCGCAACGACGCCATAAGGGTGCTGGTGATCGAGGGCGAAGGCCGCGCCTTCTCGGCCGGTGGCGATTTGCAGACCATCGGCGCGGCCGCCGCCAACGATACTATCGCGCCCGTGGTCGGGGAATTGCTGAAGCACTACCACGCCTTCATCGAGACCGTACGGCGGATGCCGAAGATCGTGCTGTCCAGCGTCAACGGATCGGCGGCGGGCGCGGGCATGGGGCTCGCCTTCGTCACTGATCTCTGCATTGCCGCCGATGACGCCCGCTTCACGCCGGCCTATGCCAAGATCGGCGTATCGCCGGATGGCGGCAGCACCGTCGGCATGGTCGGTACCGTCGGCACGCGCCGCGCGCTGCAGATATTTCTGGCCGAGGACAGCTTTACCGCGCAGCAGGCCTATGAATGGGGCCTCGTCGCCCGGGTCGTTCCGGCAGCAGAGTTGAAGACGGAGACCCGCAAATTCGCCGAGCGGCTGGCACAGAATCCGCCGGCGGCGATCGCCGGC
>DATCXE010000007.1:0-19463 GCA_036565985.1 Bradyrhizobium sp. | reverse complement strand
TCGAACATGCGCATCGCGTGCTTGTCGAGCGCGTTCGTGCGGTCGGTGTACTTGATGCCGAGCGACCCGCGCTCCATCTTCTCGAAGCCGATCGCCAGCGCGCAGTCGACCATGCCGCCCTTGACCGCCTGGCGGGCCAGGAACAGCGCCGAGGAGCCGGTCGAGCAGTTGTTGTTGACGTTGACGATCGGGATCCCGGTCATGCCTACCGGATAGAGCGCGCGCTGGCCGCAGGTCGAGTCGCCGTAGACATAGCCGACATAGGCCTGCTGCACCTTGCCGTAGTCGAGACCGGCATCGGCAAGCGCGAGCTTCGCCGCCTCCGCACCCATCACGTGATACGGCGCATTGGCCCCGGGCTTGACGAACGGGATCATGCCGACCCCGGCAACATAGGTGCGTGACGTCATCGCTTCCTCCCGAAAATTACCCACTGGACTATTTATTACCCGTGGGTAATATACGAGCCGTCACGATCGAGTCAATGCGGCACACTTCACGAACATGGACGCCCGTTCTCCCTCTTCCAGCCATCAGTCACCCTGGCTGCCATTCGAAAGCCGGCGCCGCGCCCGCGACGAGAAGCGCGAGGCGGTGCTGCGCATGGCCGTGCAGCTTTTCCTCGAGCAGGGCTATCACCGCACCACGCTCAACGACGTCGCCGAGCGGCTCAACATCACCAAGCCGGCGCTCTACAACTACTTCCGCGGCAAGGACGAGATCCTGTTCGAATGCTGGGCGATCGGCAATGAACGCGTCGACGACTGCATCACGGAGATCGCGTCCCTCGGCGGCACCGGCCTCGCCAGGCTGCGCAAGCTGATCCTCAGCTACGCCGAGGTGATGACCACCGACTACGGCAAGAGCCTGGTCCGCTTCGACGTCCGCGACCTAACCGAGCACAACCGCAGAATCGTCAACACTGCCAAGAGGAAGATCGATCGCGCCTTCCGCGACTATATCGCCCAGGGCATTGCCGACGGCACGATCAAGCCGTGCGATCCAAAGCTGTCGGCGTTTGCGATCGCGGGCTCGCTGAACTGGATCGGCCACTGGTTTCAACCCGGCGGGCCGATGACCGCGGAGGCCATTGCCGAGGAATTCGCGATCCGCCTCACCGAGGGCATCGCCACGACATCAACGCGCAAGAAGGCGGACAAACCGCCCCGCAAGGCCAAGTCATCAAGGGAGGATCGAGGTGAACATCACGCACGGACTGCGCCGCGCGCTGCAGGTCAATCCAAACGGGCTCGCAATCGTCTGCGGTGAGCGGCGACGCAACTGGCGCGAGATCGGCGACCGCGTGGCCCGTCTCGCCTCGGCGATCCGCGGGCTCGGCGCCAGGGACGGCGACCGCGTCGCGGTGCTGTCGATGAACTCCGACCGCTATCTCGAGCTCTATCTCGCGGTCGGCTGGGCCGGCGCCGTGATCGTGCCACTGAACATCCGCTGGAGCCCGCTCGAAAACGAGGATGCCATGCGCGATTGCCGCGCCGGGATCCTGTTCGTCGACAAGGCGTTTGCGCCCGTCGGCGCGACGCTCGCGAAAGCCATTCCTGACCTGAAACTGGTCTATGCCGATGACGGCGAGACGCCCGCCGGCATGACCAGCTACGAGACGGTGATCGCGGCAAGCCAGCCGATCCCGGACGCGATACGCCAGCGCGACGATCTCGCCGGTATCTTCTACACCGGCGGCACCACCGGCCGTTCCAAGGGCGTGATGCTGAGCCATGGCAACCTGATGGCCAACGCGCTGAATGCGCTCGGTGAGGGGCTGTGGCCGAGCACCACGATCTATCTGCATGCGGCACCGATGTTTCACCTCGCCAACGGCGCTGCGATGTATTCGGTGCTGCTGTCGGGTGGCTCCAACGTCGTGATCCAGGGTTTTACGCCCGACGGCGTCGCGACCGCGATCCAGAAGGAACGCGTCACCGATGTGCTGCTGGTGCCGACCATGATCCAGATGTTTGTCGATCATCCGACGCTCGGCAATTACGACCTGTCGTCCTTGAAGCGGATCGCCTACGGCGCCTCCGTGATCAGCGATGCGGTGTTGATGCGCGCGATGAAGGCCCTGCCGAACACCGAGTTCACCCAGGCCTACGGCATGACCGAGTTGTCGCCGATCGCAACACTGCTGCATTGGAAGGAGCATATCGGCGACGGCCGCGCCAAGGGCCGGCATCGCGGCGCCGGCCGCGCCGCCTTCGGCTGTGAGGTCAAGATCGTCGACGCCGACGACAAGGTGGTGCCGTCGGGCACCGTCGGCGAGATCGCCGTGCGCGGCGACGTCGTCATGATGGGCTATTGGGAGCGTCCGGAAGAGACTGCACGCGCCGTGATCGACGGCTGGATGCACACCGGCGATGGCGGCTATATGGACGAAGACGGCTTCGTCTATGTGGTCGATCGGGTGAAGGACATGATCATCTCCGGCGGCGAGAACGTCTATTCCGCCGAAGTGGAGAACGCGCTGGCGCAGCACCCGGCCGTGGCGCAATGCGCGGTCATCGGCATCCCGAGCGAGCGCTGGGGCGAGCAGGTTCACGCCGTCGTCGTGCTGAAAGGCGGCGCCAGCGCAACCGCCGAGGAACTGCTGGAATTCAGCAAGACGCTGATCGCCGGCTACAAGTGCCCGCGCAGCGTCGACATCACATCGACGCCGCTGCCACTTTCCGGTGCCGGCAAGATTCTCAAACGCGAGCTGCGTCGGCCGTTCTGGGAAAACCAGACACGGCACGTGAGTTAACATTCAGGTCCGTGCGGACGCGCTGGTCGCAAGGTGTCTTGACGCCACAGGGCTTGCGATGCCGTGCAGGAACTGATCCACGACCATGTCGGCAAATTCGGCCGGCCCAATTCCCCCCTTGGGATCGTACCAGGTGTGGCTGAAGTTGAGCGTGCCGAACAGCATCATCGTGTAGACCTTCTTGGTTCGCTTGACGATCTTGCCCTTGTTGTCGAGCTGAAGAATGAGGCCGGCAATCAAATCGACGATCCGGCGCTCGAGCGATTTGATCGTCTGCTGATCGTCTTCGCCGAGGAAAGTCAGATCGTTGAGAATCAGGCGCTGCTCCTGCGGCGAACGCGCATTGAGATCGACGATGGCGCGGATCGCCGCGCGGAACTGGTCGAGCGTCGAGGTGTGCTTGGCGATGGCGGCTTCCACGTCCGCGATCATCTGCCGCACGTGCTCGTCGAGGATCGCGAACAGGATGGCTTCCTTGGAATCGAAGTAATGATACAGCGCGCCGCGCGAGAGCTTGCAGGCTTCCGCAAGCTCGGCGATCGAGGCGCGCATGTAGCCCTGCCTGGCGAACAGGCCGCACGCGGCGGACAGGATTCCCCGCTGAATGTCGTCGTAATTCTCCGAGCGCGTCCGCGCCATGCCGTGCCTCTCATGCAATGCGTCGTCGCCGGATCCGGCAACTCCCGTCTCTCTATACTAGCGGCGCGTGCGGGGCGCGCCGCTCGCGGACACCCGTCCACCAGAACTGTTCGAGCCGCCCGTCAAAATTTGATCTGGATCAAAAAATAATTTGAACGGCCGGTCGGATTATAATATCCTCCATACAACTGGCAAGCAGATCAAGCACGCGGGACCAACCTGGCGGCATCGAGGGAGGTTGTTCGTGAACGGTCGGAAGGTCGATGCCGTCGTGATCGGAGCTGGCGCCGGCGGGCTATGCGCTGCGGCGCGGCTGGCTCACGCCGGGCTCTACACGGTCCTGGTCGACGACCGCGACCGGCTGGGCGGCCGCGCATCAACCGAAGAGATCGACGGCTTCAAGGTCAATATCGGCGCGATCGCAATCGAATTCGGCGGCGTGTTCGAGGAGACGTTCCGCACCGTCGGTGTGCCGCTCAACATCCGCGCGCCCGAGCCCGCGAGTTCCTTCTTCATCGACGGTAAACTGATCGACGTCGGCCGCGGCGGCTGGTCGCTCCTGCTTGGACAACTGACCAAGCAGGCCTCGCGCATCCTGGAGAAATTCGCGGACGCACGCTCAGGCAATCTGCCCGACGGCCGGCAATCCACCGAGGACTGGCTGAAGGGCTACACCAGCAACGCCACCGTTCACGCGCTCTTCCGCAATCTCTGCGCGGCGATCTTCGCCTGCAACGCGGCCGAACTGCCTGCCCGCGCTTTCCTCACCTATTTCACCAGCAAGGGGGCATTCAAGAAGTTCGGCTTCTGCCCGGAAGGGACGATCGGTGTCTGGAACAGCCTTGCGACCGCGGTCAGGCGCAACGGCGACGTCTGGCTCGGTACACCGGCCACCGAGATCCACACGGCAAACGGGCGCGTGAGCGGCGTGACCCTGCTACGGGACGGTAAGCCGATGCGGATTGACACCGATCTCATCGTCAGCAATGCCGGACCGAAGGCAACGGTCGCGCTTGCCGGCGAATCCGCGTTCCCGGCCGATTATGTGGCGAAGGTCAGGAACGACCTTCGTCCGGCCGCCAACATCGTCATCAATGTCGCGAGCCGTGAGCCGCTGGTGAACCACCCGGGCATCGTGACTTTCGGCAGGACGCGCCGGCTCTGCAACATGGCGAACCTCTCCGCCACCTGCCCCGAGCTTGCGCCGCCCGGCTGGCATCTCTACGTCGCCTATGCCGTCCCGGTCCCGGCACTCGGCGATTTCGACTCCGATGCCGAGACCGCGCTTGCGCTGACGGACCTCCGCGAACAGTTCAGCAATTTCGACCAGGCTAAAATCCTCTCCATCCGTGTGATGCGTGATGATTGGCCGGCGCAACGCAGCTGCGCCGGCTACGATCTGCCGCGCGAGACCGGCATCGACGGCCTTTGGTGCGTAGGCGACGCGGTCAAGCAGTATGGCAATGGCGGCACGCAGGCCTGCGCCGAGACGGCGAAGATCGTGACCGACGCCATCCTCGCCGCGCGGCCGCCCGTGCCGCAGGCAAGCCGGGTCTGAGCGCGATGCCGACGACGATCCGGACCCCGACATCAGCCGACGCACCGCACGCGATGCCCGCGGCGGATTGCCTGCTGGAATTCCGCAACATCCGCATCGTCTATGACAACGCGATCGAGGCGATCCGCGACGTCAGCATTGCCGTTCCCGAAGGCGGCATCGTCGCCCTGCTCGGCTCCAACGGCGCCGGGAAGTCGACGCTGCTGAAGGCGATGTCGGGCATTCTCTACACCGAGGAAGGCGTGATCGAGAACGGCTCGATCCGCTTCCGGAACGAAGACGTGCACCATCTCGCGCCTGACGATCTGGTTCGGCGCGGCATTGTCCAGGTGCCGGAAGGCCGCCGCGTATTTCCGGCACTGACCATCGATGAAAACCTGCAGATGGGCGGCTATACCAAGACGGCGGCCGAAGCCCGCGACCGCCGGGAGAAGGTGTTCGCGCTGTTCCCCCGCCTGTTCGAGCGGCGCGACCAGATCGCGGGCTACATGTCCGGCGGCGAACAGCAGATGCTGGCGATCGGCCGCGCTCTGATGACCGATCCGGTGCTGCTCGCGCTCGACGAGCCGTCACTCGGCCTCGCACCGCTGATCATCGACCGCATCTATGAGGTGATCGCCAGGCTGCGCGACGAAATGAAGGTGACCGTCTTGCTGGTCGAGCAGAACGCCCAACGCGCGCTCGACATCGCTGATTATGGCTACATCCTGGAGACCGGTCGCGTGGTGCTTGACGGCACCGCGAAGAAGCTCACCGCCAACGAGGATGTGCAGGAATTCTATCTCGGCGTCTCCAACTCCGGGCGCAAGAGCCTGCGCGACGTCAAGCATTACAAGCGGCGCAAACGGTGGCTGTCGTGACCCCGCTCCTTACGGTCGAAAACCTCAGCAAGCGATTTGGCGGTCTGCAGGCCGTCGCCGATGTCAGCCTTGCCGTCACCCGGGGCGAGATCTGCAGCGTGATCGGACCGAATGGCGCCGGCAAGACCACGCTGTTCAATATGATCTCGGGCGTGCTGCGACCCAGCGGCGGGCGCATGATGTTCGAAGGCACCGACCTCGCGACCGTCTCGCCATCGCGGTTTGCCGCCATCGGGATCGGCCGGACGTTTCAGAACCTGGCACTGTTCAAGCACGGCACCGTGGTCGAGAACATCCTGACCGGCCGGCACACCCATCTGCGCTCCAATGTTCTCGATGCCGTCATCTTCTTCGGCCGCACCCGGCGCGAGGAAATCGAGGCGCGGCAGCGCGTCGAACACATCATCGACTTCCTCGAAATCGAACACATCCGCGACGCCGTGGTCGGCACACTGTCCTACGGTCAGCAGAAGCGCGTGGAGCTGGGGCGAGCACTCGCGTGCGAGCCGAAATTGCTGCTGCTTGATGAAATGGTGTCCGGGATGAATCAGGAGGAGACCGAGGACATCGCCCGCTTCGTGCTCGACATCCGTGACGAGCTCGGAATCACCGTGCTGATGATCGAGCATGAGATGCGGATCGTGATGGATATCTCCGACCGCGTTCATGTCCTGAATTTCGGCCGCAAGATCGCCGAGGGAACGCCCGCCGAAGTGCGGCGCGATCCAGCCGTGACGGAAGCCTATCTCGGAGGCAACCGCGCAGAAGCCGCAGCACGGGCGGACGCGTGATGTCGACCATCGACACGCTCCGAACCGAGCATCCGCCGATCCAGTCGAGCCCCGCGCGAGCCTCGTCCGTTACCGACGCGGATTCGCTTCGGATGACGCTGAGGAATGCCGAGATCACCATTCCACAACTACTGCGCCGGCGCGCGGCGATGCACGGCGATGCTCTCGCGCTGCGCGAAAAGGAATACGGTGTCTGGAACCCCTATTCCTGGCGACATTATTACGAGACAGCGCGCGCCGTGGCCCTTGGCCTGCTGTCGCTCGGCATCAAGCCGGCCGACCGGGTCGCCATCGCCGGAGAGAACACGCCGGAATGGTTCTATGCCGATCTCGGCGTCCAGATGATCGGTGCCGTAGCGGTCGGCATCTACCCGACCAACCCCTGGGTCGAACTGCAGTACATCGTCCGCCACTCCGGCGCACGCGTCGTCGTCACCGGCGACCAGGAGCAGACCGACAAGGTGCTCGACGCGCTGGCGAACAATGATGGCCTGCCCGCGCTCGAGGCCATCGTTTGCGTCGACATGAAAGGCCTGCGGCAATACCGGCAGTCGCAACTGATGTCGTTCGAGAAGCTTTGCCAGTTCGGCAAGGCCTACGCCCTCGAAAATCCCGACGCCGATGCGAACCTTGATCGTCTGATCTCTCAAGCCTCCCCCGACGACGTCTCGATCCTGGTCTACACTTCGGGAACGACCGGTCCACCCAAAGGCGCGATGCTGACGCATCGAAACCTGGTTTATGCCGCCTACATCTACGCCGAAGCCGTCGGGATCGCCGACAAGCCGTTCGAGGCCGTAAGCTACCTGCCGCTGTGCCACGTCGCCGAGCGCTGCTATGGCGAGGTGACGCATCTGGTGCTGGGCGGCGCCGTCAGCTTTGCGGAATCGATCGACACCGTCGCGCTCAACATCCGCGAGATCGCGCCGACATTCTTCGTCGGCGTTCCCCGCATCTACGAAAAACTGCAGCAGGGATTTCTGTTCCGGCTCGGTGAAAGCGGGCACCTGCGCCAGCGCTTCGTCAAGGCTTGCATGGCCTGGGGCCGAAAGCTGTCGGACCGCCGGCAGACCGGAAACGTCAGTTGGTACGACCATCTCGCCTATGCGCTGCTTTATGTCCTGCTGTTCCGCAACATCCAGCGCCATCTCGGCTTCGCTCGCAGCCGTCACCGCCTCTGCGCGGGGGCCTCGATCTCGCCGGAGACACTGCGATTCTTCGACATCGTCGGCCGCCCGGTGTCGCAGGGCTATGGACTGACCGAAAGCGGCGGCGTCGCCTTCATCCAGACCGAGAGCCACCACCGGCTCGGCGGCTGCGGACTGCCACTGCTCCACACCGAATGGAAACTCGACAGCGACGGCGAGATCCTGTTGCGCAACCCCGGCGTCTTCAAGGGCTACTTCCTCGACGAGAAGGCTTCGTCCGCGACGCTGGAACCGGGCGGGTGGCTGCGCACCGGCGATATCGTCGAGGTGATGGACAATGGCGAGATCACGGTGGTCGACCGCAAGAAGGCGATCATCATCACAGCGGGCGGCAAGAACGTCGCGCCTTCCGAGATCGAGAATGCACTGAAGGACAGCGAGTTCATCAAGGAGGCGATCGTGGTCGGCGAGGCCAGGAAGTACCTCGGCGCGATCATCCAGGTCGATTTCGACAATGTCGGCCGCTGGGCGCGCGACAGGGCCCTGCCTTACACCAACTACAAGTCGCTCTCGCAGCTGGATGAAGTGCACGAGCTGGTCGAGCGCATCGTCAACGAGACCAACAAGCGCTTCGCACGCGTCGAGAATATTCGCCGCTTCGCCGTCCTAGAGAAAGAACTCGATCACGACGATGGTGAATTGACTGCCACGCAGAAGGTGCGCCGCGCCCTGATCGAGAAGAAATTCGCGCGTGAACTCGCCATCATCTACCAGGCGGAGGGCTGATGCAGTACTTCACTCAGCTAATGATTTCCGGCCTTGCCATCGGCGCCATCTATGGTCTGATCGCGATGGGATTTGCGGTGATCTACAAGTCTACCGGCCTCGTCAACTTCGCGCAGGGCGAAATGACGATGATTACGGCCTATATCGCCTGGACGATCTCGACCACGGTGAGCGGCAACTTCTTCGTGGTAGCCATCGGCGCCATCGTTGCAGCCGTCGTGCTCGGCCTCGTCATCGAGCGCGTGGTGATGCGTCCGATGCTGGGCGAACCGGTGTTCGCCACCGTCATGGTCACGATCGGGCTGGCCGTGATCCTGCGATCCTCGATCAATTTCATCTGGGACGCCTATCCGCACGGCCTCGACGTCGGCTTCGGCCGCACCATCGTGCGGATCGGACCGATCGGCGTGCGCACCGGGCAGATCGCCGTCATCGCCACGCTTCTGGTGCTGCTCGCAGCGATTTGGGCATTCTTCCGCTACAGCAAGATCGGCGTTGCGATGCGCGCCGTGGCTGCCGACGACCGCACCGCCCTTCTCATGGGCATCAGCGCCACGAAAGTCCACGCGCTGGCCTGGGCCGCCTCGTCCGTCATCGCCGGTATCGGCGGCGTGTTCTTTGCGCTGTCGTATGATCTTTCGCCGGCCATGTTCCAGCTCGGACTGAAGGCATTTCCGGCGACGATCCTCGGCGGCCTCGACGCCGTCCTTGGCTCGGGCCTTGGCGGGCTCCTGATCGGCATCACCGAGAATCTGGCCGGTGGCTATGTCGGCTCCGGCATGAAGGAGGTCGCGGGCTTTGCGATGATCATCGTGGTTCTGATGATCCGCCCGTTCGGTCTCTTCGGCGAACGCGACATCGAGAGGGTCTAGGCGATGCGCACCGGCGATTTCAAGCAAACCTACGGCGAACTCGTCACGCTGGTGGATTCACCCCCGGTATGGCTGTGGGCGGCGGTTCTGGTCGCCGCGCTGATCGTCGCACCCTTTGTGCTGAACTCCTACGTGCTGTCGTTCCTGATGATCATCCTGATCACGGTGGTCGGCGCACTCGGACTGAACATCCTGACCGGCTATACCGGCCTCATCTCGCTGGGCCATGTCGGCTTTCTCGTCACCGGCGCCTATGCCTACGCCGTCCTGGTTTCCAAATATCAGATGCACCCGCTGGTCGGCTTCCTTGGCGCCGGCGTGGTGCCGGCGCTCGCCAGCCTCGTCGTCGGCGCGCCGTCGCTGCGGCTGAAGGGCCTGTATCTCGCCATCACCACCCTGGCGTTCTCCTTCATCATCAACACCGTGATCCTGGAAGCACGCTGGCTGACCAACGGCGCCCGCGGCATCGCAGTTCAGCGGCCGGAGATTTTCGGAATCAGCTTCGACGGCGATGCAGCTTTCACTTATCTCTGCCTCGGCTTTGCCGTCCTGACGCTGTTCGCCACGCTCAACATCCGCCGCAGCCGCGTCGGCCGCGCCTTTGTCGCGATCCGCGACAACGACACCGCCGCCCGCGTCATGGGCATCAACCTGCACGCCTACAAGCTGTTCGCCTTCGTCACCTCGGCCTTCATCACCGGTCTGTCGGGCGCGCTGTACGGCATCTATCTGTCCTTCGTCAGCGTCGAAGGCTTTCCGTTCCTGCTCTCGATCGAGGCACTGGCAATCCTGATCGTCGGCGGCCTTGGCTCGGCGCTTGGCGCCGTGCTTGGCACCATCCTGATCGTGCTGCTGCCGGAAGCGACGCGGCTCGTCTTCAGCCTGTTCAGCGCGCAGATGGACGCGATGTTCACGACCGGCGCGCAGGAACTCAAGAGCATGCTCTATGGTCTCGTCATCATCCTGTTTCTGCGCTTCCAGCCGCGCGGGCTGGTTGGGGCCTGGCACGATATCAGGCGAATGTGGGTGAACTGGCCGCTTCGTTACTAACCAGAAAACAAAACAGGAGGAGGAAACAGATGATGAAGTATCTGGCGACTGCGTCGCTGCTGCTGGCGAGTGCGTATCTTTCGACCGGAGCGGCACTGGCCGCCGATCAGGGCATCACCGACACCGAAATCGTGATCGGCGACGTCGAGCCGTTGACCGGTCCGCCGGCACTGCTCGGTGTGGCCGCATCGATCGGCCACAAGATCGCGATCGCGGAAGCCAACAAGGCCGGCGGCATCAACGGCCGCACGATCAAATACGTGCTCGAAGACGACGGTTATGTCACCGCTCGCACCATCCAGGGCGTCAAGAAGGTCATCGACGTCGACAAGGCATTCGCCATGCTCGGCATTTCCGGATCCGGGCAGTCCATCGCCGTGATGCCGGTGCTGGAAAAGGCCGGCATCCCCACCGTCATCGACGTCGCGCCGGTCAAGTTCCTCTGGGAGCCACCACGCAAGAACGTCTTCGTCGTCGGGCAATCCTACGAGGAAGGCATCATTCACCTCGTCAACTATCTCGCCGAGAAGAATCCCGGCAAGAAGTGGGGCCTGATCACGCAGGACGACGATTACGGCATCACCGTGCGCGACGGCTTTGACACTGTAGTCAAAGCCAAGAAGCTCAACGTGGTCTACAGCGGCAATTACAAGAAGGGCCAGCAGGACTTCTCGTCCGACATGCTGCAACTGAAGGAATCCGGCGCCGAGGTATTTCTGGCCGGCGGCATCATCGGCGAGAATATCGCGATGATGAAGGAGCTGGAGAAGCTCAACATCAAGCCGGTGGTCGGCATCTTCTGGCCCGGACGCGTCGAGCCGGTGCTGAAGCTGATGGGCCCGGCCGGCGACGGCCTCTATGCTGTCGACTATGTCGAACCCTTCGCGGGACCGGCCGGCAAGGCCTTCCTCGAAAAGGCCAAGGGCCTGATCCCCGAGGCCGAGATGAAGGGCATCAATCGCTATTCGATGACCGGCTATGCCGCCGCCAAGGTGCTGATCTCCGCCATCGAGCGCTGCGGCAAGCAGCCGACCTGGGCCTGCACCATCGCAGAGTTGGAGAAGACCAAAAACGTGGAAACCGGCATCATGGCGCCGATCAGCTTCGGTCCTGGTGTACGCTTCTCGAACCAGAAACTGCAGATCATGCAGTCGGACTTCTCGACGCTGAGCTTCAAGCCGGTGAACTGAGCAACTTGCGGGGGCTGACCGGCACACGACGCGCCGGTCAGCCCTCACATTCTTTTCGCGACTTCCTCCAGCATGACCTCGGTCGCTCCGCCGCCGATGGTCAACACCCGCGCATCACGCACCATCCGCTCGATCGGCGTGCCCCGCATGAAGCCGGTGCCGCCATGCAACTGCAGGCAGCCGTGCACGACCTCATGCAGTACTTCCGGGGATAGCGCCTTCACCATCGAGACTTCGCGCGGGCATGGCTTGCCGGCCTGCACCAGGTCCGCCGCGTGATAGGCGAGCGCCCGGGCCGCCTCGGCCTTGGTCGCCAGCAACGCGAGCTTCAGCCTCACCGCCTGCTGGTTCCACAAGGGCCCTCCGAACGCCTGGCGACTTTTCACATAGTTGGTGGTGAGTTCGATCGCTTTCGCGGACTCGCCGGCACAGATGCCGCCGATGCAGATCCGCTCGTTCTCGAAGGTTTCCATGATGCCGTAGAAGCCGCGGTTCTCCTCGCCCAGCAGATTTTCGGCGGGGATGCGAACATCCTGGAAGGCAATCTCGGCGGTGTCGGAACAAAGCCAGCCGTGCTTGTCGAGTTTTGTTACCGAGACGCCCGGCGTTGTCCGCTCGACGATGAACAGAGAAATGCCTCGGCTGCCCTTGGCGGCGGGATCGGTGCGCGCGGCGACGATCAGGATATCGCCATAGACCGCATTGGTGATGAACATCTTTGAGCCGTTGATCACCCAGGAATCGCCGTCGCGGCGGGCGCGCGTCTTCAACCCGGCGACATCGGACCCCGCGTCGGGCTCTGTCACCGCGATGGAGCAGATCGTCTCGCCGCGGATGATCGCGGGAAGGTATTTCCGCTTCTGCACAGGCGTACCGCGCAAGGTGATATGCACCGCCGACATGTCGGTGTGAACCAGCACCGACGACGTGAAACCACCGAAGGTCGAACGGCCGAGTTCTTCCGCCCACACCATCGACGCCAGCGGTCCCATATCGGTGCCGCCATACTCCACCTCGTGGCGCATGCCGAGAAAGCCGAGCGCACCCATACGGCGGTAGATCTCGCGCGGAATCTTGCCGTCGCGCTCCCACTGCTCGCCATGCGGCACCACTTCCTTCTCGACGAAGCGGCGGACCTGCTCGCGCAGCATCTGCAACTCCTCGGACAGTTGCGGCTGCTCGGAGAAGTGGAATTCGCTGTCGGAATGACGGCGGGGATCGGCGGGCTTGACGTTCATGAGGATGCCCTCTCGGCCTTGATCTGGAGGTGCCGGCGGAGAAATCCGGCAATTGATGTAATGGCTCGATGCGCCTCGGGAATCTCTGCGAACATCTGGAAGACGTGGATCATGCCGTCCCAGACCTGCAGATCGACGTCGACCCCGGCGGCGCGCGCCTTTTCGGCCAACATCAAGGAATCATCCCGCACGGTTTCGCGATCGCCGACGTGGATCAGGAGCGGCGGCAGTCCCCCGAGATCGGCGTAGCGCGGCGATACCAGCGGATGACAGGGATCGCCGTGCTCGCCCAGGTAATTCCTGGCCAACGCCAGGATCATCGGGCGCTGGTGGATCGGATCCGCATCGGCGCGGTTGACGTAGCTCGCACCGGTCGCCGCCAGGTCGGTCCATGGCGACATCAGAGCGGCCGATACGGGCAACGGAAGCCCCCGTTCGCGCAAGGCCAGCATCGCCGCAAGCGCGAGGTTGCCGCCGGCGGAGTCGCCGGCAAAGGCGATATTGCCGGGCTTCAATCCCTGCCCTCGCATCCAGTCGTAGGCGGCCAACGCATCGTCCAGCGCCGCCGGAAAGCGATGCTCCGGTGCAAGGCGATAGTTGATTGCAAGCATGCGGCAGTTACTGGCAGATGCGATCTGCGCGATCAGGTCGCGGTGCGAGGACACCGAGCCGATGCGGAAGCCCCCGCCATGGAAATAGAGGATGGCCTTCTCCTGCGGCGCGTCGGCCGGAGATATCCATTCGCCGTCGACGCCACCGGCCGATACCCGCTCGCAAGTGACGGGCGCACGCGTGCCGCCGAAGGCCGCATCCCAGTCGCTGCGCATCTGGCTTACCGACGTGTTGCGGCTCCAACCCTTGTAGACGCCGCGAATGCGCGCGATTGCACGATCGACCGGCGTTGCAGCAACATGCCCGGCCTCGCTCGCCATGTCAGCCACCCAATCCCATGCCGCCGGAGACGCCTATCGTCTCGCCGGTGATATAGGACGCCTGATCGGATGCCAGGAAGCGCACGGCGGCGGCGATCTCTTCGGGTTCCCCGAGCCGGCGCAGCAGGGTGGCATCGGTCATGGCCCGCAGGATCTTGTCGCCGCCATCGGCGACCGCGGCTTCCAGCATCGGCGTGCGGATCGGCCCAGGCGCGATTGCATTGGCGGTGATCCCGAAGCGCGCATTTTCCCGCGCGATGCTTTTGGTGAAGGCAATCACGCCACCCTTGGCGGCGGAATACACCGCGCCGCCCTTCGAGCCCAGCCGCGCCGCTTCCGAGGTGATGTTGATGATGCGCCCGAAGCCGGCCGCCTGCATCGGAGGGAGTGCGGCGTGGGTGCAGGCAAACGTCGAGAGCAGATTGACGGCGAGCAGCCGGCTCCAGTCTTCAGGAGTCGTTTCGGTGAAAAAAGCGTGCTGGTCGGCGCCGGCATTGTTGACGAGAATATCGAACGACCCGTGCTGCGATATGATCGCCTTGACCATGCCGGTATCGCCGACATCGACGCGCACCGCGGTTGCACCGACCTGCGCTGCGAGCGTTGTAGCCGCCGCAATGTCGAGGTCGCCGATCACGACCTGCGCACCGGCATCGGCAAAGCTTCGCACGATCGCCGCGCCAATGCCTTTCGCACCTCCCGAGACGAAGGCGCGGCGGCCGTCGAGCCGCCCGAATGCACGATAAGCGGCGGCCGGCATGTATTAGCGCCCTGTAAAGACGGGCTTGCGCCGCTCGATCACGGCGGCGAGCCCTTCCCGCGCGTCCGCCATCCCGGATAGTTCGGACACCGTGCGCGCCTCTTCCGACAGGCATTGCTCGATGCTGGTGCCGGTCCCGGCCCACACCAGCCGCTTGGTCGCCGCGAGTGCCTTCGGCGCGCCCGCCGCCAGTTCGCGCGCCATCGCAAGCGACGCCTCAGCCAGTTCGGCATCCGGAACCACCTTGGTGACGATGCCCATATCCAGCGCCTCGGGCGCCGATATCACCGGATTGGTCAGCAGGATCGACATCGCCCGGCGCAGCCCGACCAGCCGCGACAGGGTGACGGAGACGCCGGCATCAGGCGCCATCGCGACGCGCGTCGCCCCCGCCAGGAATTTTGCGGATTCCCCGGCGATGACGATATCGGAGGCGCAGACGAGACCGAAGCCGCCGCCGCCGGCGGCAAAGCCCTGAACCGAAGTGATCACGGGCGCTTCCAGCCGCAGCAATCCCGTCACCGCGTTCTGCAGATGCGCCGTGGCTTGTCTGATGTAATCGGGCAGCTTCTCGCCCTTGGAAGCGAATGCGCGCACGTCACCTCCTGCGCAAAAATTCGTTCCCTCGCCGCTCAGCAGCAGCACGCGCAAATCAGGGTGGCCATGGCAAACCATGATGGCGTCGCAGAGCGCACTCAGCAGTTCGGCACTCATGCCGTTGGCGGCATCGGGGCGGTTGAGGCGCAGCCGCGCGATGCCATCGGCGACGTCGAGCAGAACGGGACCCTTGTCAATCATCGCGAACTTTCCGCCTTTGACCGGCTAGATGAGGAACGAGAGCGTAAAGAGCGCCTTCTCGTTGTTGACCAGGATCACCTTCTTGTAGGCCATTCGCAACTCGCCATCGACATGACGCAGGCGATATTCGTTACGGGCGGCCCAGATGGTGTCGTCGCGCAGGCTCGATTCGAATACGAGACTGTTGCTGGCGACCGAGATATCGCCGCCCGGCTGCTCGTCCATCAATTCGATGTTGGAGACCAGACGCCGCAGCCGCGATTGCGGCGTCTGGGTGTGGCGCTTGCCGGTGAGCAATTGCTTGATGCGCAGCGAAATCCGCGAACGGTTGTCGTAGATGACAGACATTTCCTTTTCGGGATCGATATTGTCGCCATTGGCCGGCACCCAGTAAACGCCGTCGTCGGTCCAGAGCGCCTCCCAGGCCTCATAGGCGTGTTCGTCCTGCAGCCGCGCTTCCTTGTAGATGAAGGCCGTCACGGCGCTCATCAGCGTGGCGCTGCTCTCGCGCGACAGCATCACACCGCCTCCATCAGGCGGCGGTAATGGCTCCAGATGCCGCGCGAGGGGATTTCGTCAGTGACGTGGCCGATCTTGAAGCCGAGATCGTCGCGTCGCTCGCGCTTCTCGCCGCGGCCGAGATAGATCCATTCGGGGTTGCGCGCCAGCACGCCGCGATGGCAGCGCTCGTACATTTCGGAATCGTCGGCCAGCAGCAGGCCTGCCGGGCCGACCGAGCCCATGGTCTGCTGGCGCAGGCGACGGTTCATGTCGGGCGCGCCCTTGAACTGCAGCGCCGTGACATGCTGCACGCTGTCATCTACCGCAAGCGGCTGGATCACGAACATCTGGATCTCGGCGATGAACAGGTTCGGAAAGATCATCACATGCGGCGAGCCGTCGATCATGATCTCGCGCGCGGCCTGGTCGCCGTAGGCAGCCTTCATCCGCGCGGTATAGTCCGGCAACCGCGCTTCCGTGGTGCCGAACCAGCTCATCGGCGCGTCGCGCTTGCGGAACTCGGGCCGCAGGTCGATCTCGGTATGGCCATTGCCGTAGTCGCGAGTCACTGCCGTCGATGCACCGCCATAGAGTTTGCCGATCGCGCTGTCGGCGACGCCGAAGATCGAGGAATGCACGAAGGCCGGATGATAGCCGTCGCACTCGTTCTCCAGGATGAATTTCCAGTTCGCCTTGACGCGGTGCTTGAGAAAGCCCGCGGTGATTTCGACCTCGCCCTCCGGCGAGAAGCGAACCAGCCGATCGATGGTTTCGGCTGCACCGCCGAGATGCTCTTCCAGCGTCGGGCCTTCGACGGCGAACGAGCCGAACACGAAGCCGCGATAGGATTGCACCCGCGTGACGCGGCCCAGGGCCAGCTTTGCCTTGTCCTGGCCTTCATAGCCGTCGGGAAACGCATAACCGACCAGGCGGCCGTCATTGGCGAAGGTCCAGGAATGGAACGGGCACGTGAAGGACCGCGCATTGCCCTTGTCGTAGGAACAAACCTGATTGCCGCGATGCGAACAGCGATTGAGCAGCAGATTGACCTTGCCCTGCTCGTCGCGGGTCATGATGACGGATTGCGGGCCGATCGACTTGACGACGTAGTCGTTGGCGTTCGGCACCTCGCTTTCGTGCCCGACATAGACCCAGGTGCGGTACCAGATGTTCTGCAGTTCGGCTTCGAAGATCGCGGGGTCGCTGTAGAGCGAACCGTGGACCCGGTCCGGCCGGATCAATTCACCCCATTGCGACGCGCGCGGCACGACGTTCATCGCTGCATCTCCCATCACGTTTCGCGGCCGCCCGGGCCCTCTTGCGGAACCCTGCAGTCTCGGCTAAAAATAATCCGACTGACCGTTCTAATAATAACATCGGCGGTTGGCGGCTTCAAGAGGATTTTCCGTTTCAAGCCGCCCGCCGGCCGAAACATCGTTGAGAACAACGGGTTTGAAGGGAGTTCTAGGGATGGAAGGCCGCCGCCCCGCCGATCTTGCCCGCGCGCTCTACGCTGCGCTGGCTGCGGGCAACCGCGAACAACTCGACGCGCTGCTGCATCCGGAATTTGTCGGCCGCACCGCCGAGGGCATGCCCTTCGGCATCGGGGGCCACCACGACAGCCCCGCTGCGATGCGCCGCAATGGCTGGGGCGCGATCGCCAGGCATTTCGAGGCCTGCGCCGAGCCGGAAGAATTCGCGGACCTCGCCGACGGGCGTCTGCTGGTGAAGGGCCGGTATCGCGGCCGGGGCAAACAAGGTGGTGCTGCGCTGGATGCGGCTTTCGCCCATCTGATCGCCATCGACGAGGGGCGCATCAAGTCGCTTGAGCAATTCACCGATACCGCGCGCTGGCACGACGCTGCCGGCCCGCTGCGAACCGTGCTGCTCGATTTCAGCGGCGGAGTCGCAACACTACGCCTGAACCGCCCGGAAAAGGGCAATGCGATCGACGAGCGCATGGCCGCCGACCTTGCCGAGGCGGCAACCCAGATTGCCGAGCGGCCCGATATCCGCGCCGTCCTCATTGCCGGTAACGGAGCGAACTTTACGGTCGGCGGCGATCTCGGCCTGTTTGCCGGCACCCAGCGCGAGCAATTGCCGAACCGGCTGCGCCGCATGATCGACCGCTATCATCTGGCGATCGAACGGCTGACCGGCATCGACGCGCCCGTCGTCGCCGCGGTGCGCGGCGGTGCTGGCGGCGGCGGGTTGGGCCTGATGTACGTCGCCGATATCGTCGTTGCGGCCGAGGATGCGCGGTTCGCGCTGGGCTATGGCGCGCTCGGTCTCACCGCCGATGGCGGCAACACCTGGTTCCTGCCGCGCATGGTCGGAATGCGACGTGCGCAAGAACTATTCCTGCTCAACCGCCGCCTCACCGCGCAGGAAGCCCTCGCCTACGGATTGGTGTCGCGCCTGGCGCCGGAAGATCAAGTAGAGAGCGAAGCAGCCTCCCTCGCCGCGAAACTCGCTGCCGGTCCAACGCACGCCTTCGGCGCCGTCCGCCGGATGCTGCGCCAGTCGTTCGAGACCGGCTTGTCCGATCAGCTCGATGCCGAAAAGGCATCGATCGTCGTCGCCAGCAGCACGGACGACGCGCAAGAGGGAATTGCCGCGTTCGTCGCCAAGCGACGCCCGCAATTTCGCGGTAGTTGACCAGACTTGACGGCCGACAACACGTGACGCGCGTTGGATGGCTTGAGTTCTCTCTTCAGTACGCTGGGGATGGCAGGAGAGTGGCTCAAGCTCTCGACCGCGCTGGCCGGACAAAAGCTCGGCATCAAGGAGGTCGACGAGGGCATTTGGGTCGTCAGCTTGATGCAGTATGATCTAGGATACTTCGATCTGGAAAACCCTGCAACCCTCGACAGCCCGTTCGCCACGAGATTGTCACCCATGTCTTAGGTACGGTCCGTTACCGATGTGTCCGGGCTGGACAATTTACGAAGTGGCGGAGAGGGAGACAAAAGTAACCCATACCGCCCCTATTCGCATACGTTCGTCGCAATTCAAAAAAGCACCTACACTTACGCACTAACTGTACATCGGATGGCAAGCGCGTTCCTGCCAATTCGCGTGCAATCTGTTGACAGGTATGGGCCGCAGTATGGGCAAAAGCGTCGGCGGAAGATTGAGTGCGCTTGCCCGCGAAAACATCGAATCTGAATTGCCGCACATGCAATAATAAGTTGCTATACACAGATGTTACGATTTTTAATTGTGAAGCGGCTGCCTCACGGGAGAAGGCCCAAGGCGCTTTCCGGGCCAAGCCCCAATCTCGAACTGCCCAGCCATGTGACAAGTTGCGGGCACACCATTTTCCTGTGCTTTGTGCTCTCATGTTGATTTGGGCAAGGTACACGTCAGCAACGGGGATTGCACCATATGAGGACGTCGAGGGAAATTGCGGACTGGCTGGCCGCAATCGCCCGCGCTGAGTTCGAACGGCAGCGCGGGCAAGTCGCTGAACTTTCGCCGGAAGCGCAGACAGGGCTGCGCTACCAGATCGGGCCTGCGGACAACGTCTTGTGCGACCTTCACGATGCTATTCGGAAGGAGAGCACGGTTCCGCTGGACTTGAAG
>DATCXE010000049.1:0-2423 GCA_036565985.1 Bradyrhizobium sp. | reverse complement strand
CTCACGCCACCCAGAACCGCTAAGGCGCCTACTTCTTCAACACAATCGGCCAGAAGCAGACAGCGCAACGGGTTTAGGTAACTCGCTATTGAATATCTGTGGTACCGTACGGCAGCAGGACGGCATAAGGACAGTCCTCTGGCCAATTTGGCACGGAGCAGGTCCTAATGGCCGTAAGGCGCTGGTCAGTGAACGCGGCGCTCCCAACACAGCAGCCATTCTGGCTTCACGTCAAGCGCGTGACACAGCTTTATGAGTTCGTTCGGATAGAGCCGCGCGCGCCCGCGCTCCCACTGCACGATCTGCGCCTCACAGTAACCCGTCAGTGCGGCGAGTTCTCGGCGATCCATGTGGGCCTTAGCCATCGCGCGCGACAGGCGCTCGCCGATCCGCTGTTGCTTGGCGACGTAGTTCTCCTTGAGCATCGCCGTACCTCCCTTGTCTCAGTCCAGCCTACACCTAAACCACGGACGTTTCACAAACAATTCGCGCGACCACGCGAAGACCCCATTGGCGGGCACGGCGCGTGGTGGTCGTGACGACCGAGGAACGCGACGTGTGGATGCGCGCGCCATGGGATGAGGCAAAGGCGCTGCAGCGGCCGTTGCCGGATGATGCACTGACGATCATCATGCGGCGAGCGGATAAAGAAGACAAGGCAACCACACTATGAAATTCACAGCCGAACGCCCCAACTTCCGCTTTCGGCTCGTAGCCCGACTACGGCGGCGAATGACCCGAAACTGTCAATGACTGACCTCGGGTGCAGGGCTCCCTTCAATGAGGCGGTTTGATTCGATACAATGGTTCGATACCGGCGTCGTCCCCGACAGGCAGAACACGAGACGGCGCGAGGGTTGAGTCCCGGAACGTCATAGAGATCGATTGTCTCGCCCAACCGAAAGGGAGAACTCCATGATGGCCATCGCACTGGGCGCATTCGGTGCCGTGCTGCTCGCGTCCACCGCTTCCGCCGCGCCCCTCAATGCAACGACCATCGGCGCCGCCGTAGTCTCCAACGCCGACCAGGTTGGTCTGGTCTGCAACGAGTATTATGGACGCTGCTGGCGGATCCGAGGACCACGCTATGTTCTGCGCTATTACTACGACCCCAGTTACTTCCCCGGCCGCGGCTACAACTATTACGCCGGCCCAGGCTACTACGATCGCCGCGGCTACGGCGGACCAAGGTTCACCATTCGCGGCTGGTAGCCCGCTCCGCCCTAGTGTCGGAACGCTTCGGCCGGCTCGAGCGCGGCGGCGCGCGAGGCGGGGTATACTCCGGAGAGCAGACCGATCACGCCGCCCACAACCGGCGCCAGCAAGGGAGCGAGCGGGTCGAGCACCGGAGTCCAGACCTGATACGCCGAGACACCAACCACGATCAGGACGCCGACACTGGATCCAAGCAGTCCTCCCACGACACCCATCGACGCACTCTCAATCAGGAACTGTGAAGCGATATGGCGACGAGTGGCGCCAATGGCGCGGCGCAGTCCGATCTCCGCTGTCCGCTCCATCACGCCCACCAGGGTGATATTTGCGATCCCAAGCGCGCCGACGACGAGCGACAGGCCGCCCAGCAGCAGGAACATCATATTGAGATCGGTTTGCACGTCGTCCCGCACGCGCCGCGGTTCCTGCGGCAGTTGCACGCGAAGCGTGCGCGGGTCGTCGGGCCGCAGCGCCGTCCGCGCCTGCATCGCGATCAGGGAAGCGGCACCGATCTTGGTCTCCACAACCACCATGCCGGGCCCGAACAGGCTGAAATGCCGTCGCGCCGTGCCCTCGGGAATGATGACCGCACCCAGTAGTTCCGGCTTTCGCACCACATCACGGAGGATACCGATCACGAGATAGATTTCGTCACCGACATAGATCGCAGGCAGCCGCTCGACTCCAGTGATGCCCAGGCGGCGCGCGGCATCGGGGCCGAGGATCGCAACTCGCTCGGCGCGGGCAGAATGCCCCCCGTCGATAAACCGCCCCGAGGCGAGGTCAGCGCGCACCGCGCGAAACAAATCCGGCGAGGCGGCGCGCACGGCCAGTTTGAATGCGGTCTGATTGGACGGATCAACCACCGGCGAGGCGCTGACGAGCATGTCGTGGACATTGACGTCGCTGAGCAAGCCCGCGGCCACGACGCCGTTCAGCCGGACCAACCGTTCCGGCGCGTCCCACGGAATGGCACGCGGATCAATCGTGCCGGTCGCAATTCCCGGCCGCGCCGTGATGAACAATTCCGTGGCTGCGAGTTGATCGAACTGGCTGATGATGCGGTTGCCGGCGGTCCGGGTGAGGCCGACCGTAGCGACCAACGCCGACATGCCGATCACGATGCCAAGCACTGTTAGCGCCATGCGGGCCGGCCGCGCGATCGCCCCGGCGATGGCCTCGGCGATTAGATCGCGCGTCGTGATCCC
>DATCXE010000006.1:0-10111 GCA_036565985.1 Bradyrhizobium sp. | reverse complement strand
CTCGCGGCGGCGTCGGCGGCCAGCCTGCGAAGCGTGCTGGAGAAGCGGCTGCGCTTCGGCTTCAGCCCTTGCTGCCGGCGCGCGACCACGAGCAGCCGGTCATAGGCCGCACGCTGCTGCCCATCGCTCAGGATGGCGTTGGCGCGGATAATCTTCCTGAATCTCTCTGAGGCTTCCGGATTGTCGGGATTGTTGTCGGGATGGTTCGCCTTGGCAGCCTTGCGGAAGGCCGCCCTCAATTCATCGGCGTCGTCGTCCGGGAGTGCTCCGAGCAAATCGTAGAGAGTTTTCATGGATACTCACTAAAATACTGATATTTCTCAACAAAATCCTCCCGCACGAGGTATTATTTGAATCAAAAAGCAGACAATGGCAGACCAAAGCAGCCTGCCGCACAAATCGGGAAAAGCCTGAAATGCTCAAATGGCAAAACAAAGACTGAATTCGGGGTGGTTGCCCCACGTTTGCCGTGAAGAGAACACAGGCCGCTGGGCACCGGTCGACGGCTATTGCATGAAGATTCCTGGAGGCAGCCGCCGCGGTCGTGAGCGTCCAAACCGGCCGTTGACACGCAACTGGCGGCGACGCGCCGCCTATCGCGGTTGCGCGGATTGCCGTCGAACCGGACTTTGTTGCCGAACCGGCTCAACTTCGCATGTGCTCGATGTCTGCAGCAGTGCCAGGCGCTCGCGCGCAGCCTTCTCGGCGTCGAGGTAGCACTGTCGCTCGTATTCGACCTTCAGGCGGCCCCATTCATTGGGATCTACGGTCTTCAGATCGGACCTGTTGAAGTCGCAATCCGGCGCCGGCTGCGGTGACAGCAGCGCCGGGTCTGGCCGCCGAATTCTTGGCGCAGCAACTCGATATGGCTCGGGATATCGACGTGTGCGTACGGCGGTGCGGACGGGTGGCGCGTTGCCTTCTTGAACGACCGGACTGACCTCACGCTGCGCCGGATTGCGCGCGCAGCCGGCAAGCAGCATCGAGCAAAGAATGACGGAGGCGGTCAGAAGTTTTGGCGCGGGCAAGTTCACGCCGAAAGTGCGCAGCGGCGCGCTCGCAAGCTCGCAGGAATTTTCAGGACACAGCGCTGCATCAGAGATCGCCATGCCAATGATTCCGGTTGAATGCGAGCCTAACTGGAGACGTCGATCGACATTGGAATTGTCGCGTCGTGCCGCGATCATGGATGCAAAATTTGAATCGACTTCTAACAATTAAAATGAATCAAACCTAAATCGCCTCCCGGTGCCCGTTAATGAAAGGGGCAGGCGCGCCTGACGGCGTCTTGATTCCGAGAAGGTGTTTCACGCGGTGAGCGGCCAGACTAGTGAAGCTCGCGGAGCAAGGCCCTGGCCGCTCGGAGATCGCTTGTGTCGAACCCTTCGGTGAACCAATCGTAGACCGGCGCGAGAAGGTCGCGTGCCATTTCACGCTTGCCCTGACAGCTCAGGAGCTGCGCCGAGCTCGTTGCCGCGCGCAACTCCCATGACTTCGCATGCTGCGCTCGCGCAATGGTCAGCGCCTGGGCGAAATGTGCCTGCGCCTTTGCCTCGTCGCGCCGCGGCGACTTGAGCGCGACTTCACCGGCAACGCGATGCGCCTCGGCCTCGCACCATCTTTCCCCGGTGGCTTGCATCGCCGTCATTGCGGCGTCGATACAGCGCCACGCATCGTCGAACCGGCCCGAATTTGCAAGGGCGGTCGCCAGCATGAACTCATGCTCGGGCGTAAATATCGTCGATCCGGCCGACCGCCACAGATCGATACCCGCGGTGACGATTTCGACGGCCTCCTCGGCTCCGGTAAGCGCCAGGATATAGCCCCGCCGTAACACGCCTTCCGCCTTTCGAAACGGGGCGCCTTTCTCATAGGCCAGCGCGACAAGCTCCTTGAGATGCTCGGCTGCTGTCTGGTAGTTCCCGCAATAGGTATTGACGAGAATCGGGAAATTCAGCGTGAACATGTAGGTGGCCGCATGCTCGAGCTGGCGCGCTTCCATCAGCGCGCGGTCCGCGTCGTCGAGCGCAGCCTCGGGATAGCCGAGCTGCCACTGCGCCATCGAACGAAAGGCCATGCACGTTACCCGGAGGTCCTGGCCAAATCGCGTCATCAACCGCCGGTGCTCGGCGGGGCGGTAGAGGGCGAGGGCCTCATCGTAGTGCGCCTTGGCTTCAACAAGGTCTCCCGTGAACGCCAGCGTACTCGCCATGGTGCGGTGTCCGATGATGAGCGGCGCCGCCGTTCCCTCCTTTTCGCCAAGCACCAAAAACCGCGCTGCGAGTTCGCGTGCAACGTCGCCATTGAAGTCGATGAAATTGACGATCCACTGGCCGAACAGGGCCGAGAGGATCAATGAAGGGTCATCGGGAGACTCTCCCAGCCGTTCCGCCTGCTCGATGAAGGCCCTCACCTGTGCCACAGCCGTCTTGGTTTCGGGAGCGCCATATCCCTTGACATGCATGAGCGTGTTCAGGAGCGCGACTTGCAGGACGATCTGTTCGCGCCTCAGTTCAGGCGTGCTGGACAAGGTTGCGATTTGTGACTGGGCGCGGCCAAGCTGTTCCGCCGCTTCGATCAGCGCCGAGCGCTCCTGTGACCGCAATCCCGCCTTGCCCCACAGCTGCGCTGCCTTCCCGATCAGATCGGCCTTTGTGTAGTGGCGCGCGAGCAGCTCGGGCTGGCCGTCGGCGATTTCCGGGAACTGGCTTTCGAGGATATCGGCGATGCGCGCATGCAGCGCGCGCCGCGGTTCTCTCAATAGCGTACTGTAGGCCGCGTCCTGCACCAGCGCATGCTTGAACAGGTAGCTCGCATGAGGCGGGGTGCCGTGTCGAAATAACAAACCCGCGGCAATGAGCCGGTCGAGGTCGGCGTTCAGTTCCGGCTCCGGCTTTCGCACCAGCGCGGCCAGCAGCATGTGGGGAAATTCCCGGCCGATCGCCGCGCCGACCTGCGCCAATTCCTTTGCCGGGCCGAGCCGATCGAGCCGCGACATCAGCGAAGCCTGCAGGCTTGCCGGAACTGCCACCACAGGGGTGGGGGCGCCAGCGAAGGTCCGCTGCAGGTCGCTCTCACCCTCCGCGTCCAGCACCGCCTTGGTCATCTCCTCGGCGAACAGTGGAATGCCGTCGGTGCGCTCGATGATGTCCTGGCGAATGCCCGCCGGCAAGGAACGGCTTCCGACCACTTCCTCGATCAGGAAATTGATGGCGTGCGGCGCCAGCCGATGCAGCGTAAGCCCGCTCACGTGCGGCCGTCCGATCCAGGGCGGGCGGAATTCCGGCCTGAAAGTGACGAGTATCAGGAGCCGGCGGCTCACGGCCATCTCCACGGCGCGGGCGAAAAATTCGAGGCTGGTCGGATCGGACCAATGCGCGTCCTCGAAAATCATCAGCACCGGATTGATCCGCGTCATCGCCTCGATATGCGCACCAAGCGCTTTCAGCGTTTTCTCACGACGGAGCTGCGGCTCGACCTCGACCGCAGGGTAGCGTCCATCGTTGGGCAGCGACAGCATTTCGGCGAACAGCGCCGCGTCCTCTGGAGGCGTCGAGCCCTGTGCCAGCAGGGTATCCAGCTTGTCTGCTTTCGCTTGCTGGCTGTCATCATGAGTAAAGCCGGCGGCGCGCAGCATTTCGCCGATGACAGGATGGAGCGTGCTGTCGGTATGTTGCGGCGAGCAGAAGTAGCGCAGGCGTATGTGCGGCTCGTGAGCAAGCTGTTCCAGCAGCGCGACGGTGAGCCGTGATTTGCCGATTCCCGCTTCGCCGGAAAGCAGCAGCACCTGGCCTTCGCCGCGCCTGGCCAGCTGCCATCGGCGCAGCAACAGCTCCATTTCTTCATCGCGGCCGATCAGCGGCAGCAGGTCGGAGCTTTGCAGCGCGTGCGACCGGCTGGCCACCGCGGTCCTGCCTGCGACTTGCCAGGCCGGGACTGGTTTTGCAAATCCCTTGATCTCGACCTTGCCGAGATCGAGATACTCGAATTGCGGCCCCGCGATCGCCATGGTGCGACCCGAGATGATGATGCCGCCGGGCAGCGCGAGCGATTGCAGCCGGGCGGCAAGATTCGGAGTGTCGCCGAGGATGCCATGCTCCTCGGAGATCGCGCTGTCCGACATATCGCCGACAAGTGCTACGCCCGTTGCAATACCGACACGCGCGTTCAATCTCTCTTTCGCGGGCAGGGCGGCGATCGCCTGCACCAGCGCGAGGCTGGCGTGAACGGCGCGCTCCGCGTCGTCTTCGTGCGCATGAGGATAGCCGAAATATGCCACGGCCCCGTCGCCATGATGTCGTGCGACGAAGCCGTCGAAGCGGGCAACCGTTTCGGCAATACAGCGCCGATAGCGGGCGATGATTGCGCCAAAATCTTCGGGGTCGAGCCGCGCGGAGAGCGCGGTCGATCCGACCAGGTCGCAAAACAGCACCGTAAGCTGGCGGCGCTCGATCGGGCGCGAGCCCCGTGCCTTCGGTGCCGGCGCAGGAGAATCCGCGCGCAATCTGCTCCCGCAGTCGCCGCAAAACTTGTTCAGGTCCGGGTTAGCCGCACCGCAGGCCGGACAGCGCCGCACTACCGCTGCTCCGCACTGCCCGCAGAATTTCCTTTGCGCCGGGAATTCGGCCGCGCAATTCGAGCAGTGCATCCGGTCCTCAGGGGGATATCCATAACGCCGTCACCATGCGCCCGAGGCCGAAAAATCTATATGATCCTGGTCACAACTCCCAGCGATCCGTCTCCGGCCGATCGGTCTCGATGTTCCCGCTATCGGTCACAGGTGGAAGGCGGAGTTGATTGATGTCAGCTTGTGCTGCAGTGCCTGTCGGGCAAATCAGCCGTCGTCCAGCTTTGCTTCTGGCAAGCGACGGTCAAGAAATGCGCTGCGCGCAGGTTGCGATTTGGCGAGCCATTTCAATGTGATTTGGGTCGTCCAGTCTCGGCCGCAAAAATATGTCGCTTTCCGTCGATCAGGATCGATGGCTAACTCTGCGCCGTCCCGTTCCGACAAGAGGGGCGGATCGCGCGTCGTCACGAACGCGGGACGGGATGCGGTGGACGCAGAAGCGTCAGGCGCGAAGCGTTGTTCGCAGGGCGGTTATCCGTGAGCGAACATTAGCTGCGCAAGACGAACGGCGCTGAAGCGTACGGCAAAACCGTGTGGTCCCGACACCCGTTGCTGGTGCCAAGTTGTGCGGAGGTTTGCGAAGCCCGACCGGGCTTTCATGAACCGCTAATTCGCCGACGACGGAGGCAAGACGAATTCGTCTCCGAGGAGAGCGCGGCATAAGCCGTAAGGCCATTGCGCAGGGAATGCCGGAGTGTTCCGACTGTACCTGTATGCTCGTGTGCGTTTTTTTGCGCACTGTTTGCACACGAGACCGCGGGTGCAGCGTGCACCCGGCATTCCCTGCTCCCTCTTTTGGGAGAGAAGGTTTTGAAAAACTTCGGGCGCATCGCGCCGCGAGAACGCGAAATTGTATCCACCGTCATTGCGAGCGGAGCGAAGCAATCCATCTGTCCCCGAGCCGAAATGTGGATTGCTTCGCTGGCGCTCGCAATGACGCGGATAGGCCGTAGCGCACTGGATACCTCGCATGCGCGGGGTATGACGGTGTCAGGACGCGATAAAGCTTCAGCTCCGAAGCGCCTGCAGACCCTTGAAGGTCAGGCGCTTGGGATCCCTGACACCGGCCAGGTAGAACTTGCGGATGAAGGCAACGGCTGCCTCGCGGTCGCAATCGGTCAACGCCACGATGGCATCAACGGCTATTCGCTGGGCGTCCATGGGGCTTCCTCGTGCTGTCAGGCGCCACCGGCCCACACAGCTTAGAACCACGCCGGTTAATCCGGCGTTAACCGTGAGGCCATGTTGGACGATTCGCGAGGCGTTACGTATACGCGAAATAGCGCATGGGGCGTCCAGACGCACCCGAGGGCGGGATCAGGAATACCGCATCACCCCGTCGTCGATCCTGCCGTAGCGCAGCGTGACGATGTCGAGCGCGTAGTTCTGGTACAGCCGCCACGGCCGCTTCGAGCCTTGCTTCGGCAATTTCGCGATCGAGCGCTGCACGTAGCCGGAGGAGAAATCCAGCGACGGCAGTTCGGTGATCGAGTGGTCGACATTGTGCGGCATGCACTGCCTGTAGCCGTGCCGGTCCATGTAGCTGATCAGCCGGCAGACATATTCGCAGGTGAGATCGCATTTCAGCGTCCAGGACGCGTTGGTGTAGCCGAGCGCCGAGGCCATGTTCGGGATGTCCGAATACATCATGCCCTTGTAGTTCAGCGTGCGCGCGAAATCGACCGTGCGGCCGTCGACGCTGACTTCGAGGCCGCCGGCCACCTGGAGCACGAGCCCGGTCGCGGTGACGATGATATCGGCTTCGAGTTCGCTGCCGTCCTTCAGCCTGATGCCGCCTTTGGTGAAGGTGTCGATCTCGTTGGTGACGACAGAAGCACGCTTGTCGCGGATCGACTTGAAGAGATCGCCGTCGGGCACCAGGCAGAGCCGCTGCTCCCAAGGATTGTAGCGTGGCGTGAAGTGCTTACCGACGTCGTATTCCGGGCCCAGCGCCATCTTGACGCCGCCCAGGATCAGTTGCCTGGCGCGGTCCGGCTTGCGCCGGCAGAGCTGAAAGAAATACATGCCGAACAGAACGTTGCGCCAGCGGATCAGGTGATAGGCGAGCCTGGCGGAGAGTTTCGCGCGCAGCCTGTTGGCGAGCGCATCCTCCGCCGGCCGCGCCACCACGTAGGTCGGCGAGCGCTGCAGCATGGTGACGTGCGCGGCGGTCCTGGCCATTTCCGGCACCAGCGTCACGGCGGTAGCGCCCGAGCCGATCACCACCACGCGCTTGCCGGCATAGTCGAGATGCTCGGGCCACTTCTGCGGATGCACGATCCGGCCGGCGAAGTCGGCCGTGCCGGAAAACTCCGGCGTGTAGCCTTCCTCGTATTTGTAATAGCCCGAGCACATGAACAGGAAATTGCAGGTGAAGCGCACGACCTCGGTCGCCCCCTCACCCATGGTTCGCTCCGCCTCCACCGTCCAGCGCGCATCCGGCGACGACCACGACGCGCGCTTGACGCGATGGTGGAAGCGGATGTGCTTGTCGATGCCGTTGTCGGCCGCGGTCTCGCGGACGTAATTCAGAATCCGCGACCCGTCGGCGATCGCCTTCGGCTCCGTCCACGGCCGGAACGAATAGCCGAGCGTATACATGTCGGAGTCCGAGCGGATGCCGGGATAACGAAACAGATCCCAGGTGCCGCCGATGCAGTCGCGCCCTTCGAGGATGACGTAGCTCTTGCCCGGGCACTTCTCCTGCAGGTGATACCCCGCACCGATGCCGGACAAGCCCGCGCCGACGATGAGGACATCGAAATGTTCGTTCTGCATGGCGGTCTCCGAGGGCTGGATTGTCCGACCGCTGCCGCGCTCAGTCAATCGGCTGGCAGAGAGAAAGATGCGATCTGCAACCTTGCGTCAAGACGCAACTGGCAGTTCGCCGGCTCGCTTTCGGGCATATTCCGCACCGAGATAGATCAGCAACGCGAATACGGGAAGGAAGAACAGCGGCCCGATGGACGGCCCGATGAATTTTGCCAGCGGCGTGTTCACCAACGGCAGCAGCAAAACCATGGCCATGGCGATGCGAATCCATTGCAGCGGCACCTTCGAATCCTTCTCCGCCATATGCAGCCACACCACGATGAACGCGCCAAACACCAAGTCGTAGTCCTGCAAATAAGGCGTCGCCAGACAGGTGCCGATGATCAGGACGCCGTTGCGGATATGAGCAGGCTCATCGCGCCACCACGAGGACGCAATGAAGACCGCCGCAATAAGCGCGCCGACCGCCTGCCCGGAATAGGACATCGCTGCGCTCGCACCAAAATGCCGAGCGAACACGAATACCGACACCATGCGATGCGAGACGCCGGTGCCATCTTCCAGGACCACTGTGCGCAGCAAGTCGATGTTGTACCGGTAATGCAGCCAGGCATCGATGCCGTAGACGGCGACGCTGGTCACCACCAGCAGCGCGGCGGTCGCACCCGTTACGAACACCACCAGCCAGCGCCGCCCGGCAAGCAATGCAAACGGCAGCATAAGAGCCAGATGCGGCTTGTAGATCATCATGCCGAACAGGATTCCGGCCACGACCGGCCGGCGATCGACCAGCATCAGCCCGCCGCCGAGCAAGGCCGCGGTCATCGCGCCGTTCTGTCCGCCGACCGCATTGATGAACAGCGCCGGCACAGCCAGCGAGAGCAGCAGCGCGCCCGCATGACCGGTGAGCTTGAGTGCGCGATAGAACGCATACCAGGTCGCGCCGAGCCAGACGACCAGCGCCGGCACATAGGGAATGAAAGCCAGCGGCAGCGTCAGCAGCGGGAGCACCGGCGGATAGGAGTAGTGATAGTACTGGATGCTCTGCGCCGTGACCGACTGCTCGAAGGCATGGAACGCGGCAAAGTCATAGACCTCGGCGACGCGACCGTGAAACGCGAGGAAAGCTCCGGACCAATAGTTGACAAAGTCGTCGCCGAACGGACGACCGAGGCCGTTGCTCAGGCCCTCTCTGGTCTGCTGCAGCAAGTCGATGAGCCACGCGATTGCCGCAAGACCGATCCAGATCCACGCGATCAGCCGAAGCCGTGCGGGATTCGTCAGCAGGTCGGAGCCTCCGCCTTGCGGCAGCACAGGATTTTTCCCAGGTTGATCTACCGAGGTCATGATCCTGCTCACCTGTGGCGCACGAGAGCGTTTTCCGGCGAGGTCGAGACCGGCTCGCCGACAGAAAACGCGCGTCAATTCAAAAAGCTGGTGTCGCGCTCAGATTTTATCTTGGATGCAACACTCTCTGAGCGTGCATCATGCGACAAGAACGTTAGCACCCCGTTACCGATTTTGATGATCCCGGAGCATCTTCAAGCGAAGTGGAAAGCAGTTCGCGTCAGGAAAACGCGTCAAATCAAAAATCTGGAGTCCCGCTTCGATTCCATCGAAGCGGAAAAGGCTCGAACCGTTGCGCACGATAGTGTCGCCGCAAAAACGAAGGCCCCGCATCGCTGCGGGGCCTTGTGGGTGCCGATGTTATCGCAATCAGTAGCGGTAGTGATCCGCCTTGTACGGGCCTTCCTGCTTGACGCCGATATAGTCGGCCTGGTCCTTGCGCAGTTCGGTCAGCTTGACGCCGATCTTGGCGAGATGCAGGCGCGCCACCTTCTCGTCCAGCGACTTCGGCAGCACGTAGACCTTCTTCTCGTACTTGCCGTCCTTGTTGTTGGCCCACAGTTCGATCTGCGCCAGCGTCTGGTTGGTGAACGACGCCGACATCACGAAGGACGGATGCCCCATCGCGTTGCCGAGGTTCACCAGGCGGCCTTCCGACAACAGGATGATGCGGTGCTTGTCGGGGAATTCGATCTCGTCGACCTGCGGCTTGATGTTGGTCCACTTCAGGTTACGGAGCCCTGCGATCTGGATCTCATTGTCGAAGTGACCGATGTTGCAGACGATGGCGCGATCCTTCATCGCGCGCATGTGCTCGATGGTGATGATGTCCTTGTTGCCGGTCGCGGTGACGAAGATGTCGGCGCGGGGCGCGGCGTCTTCCATGGTCACGACTTCATAGCCTTCCATCGCCGCCTGCAGCGCGCAGATCGGATCGATCTCGGAGACCATGACGCGGCAGCCGGCCTGGCGCAGCGACGCCGCCGAGCCCTTGCCGACGTCGCCGAAGCCCGCGACCATCGCGGTCTTGCCGGACATCATCACGTCGGTGCCGCGGCGGATGCCGTCGACCAGCGACTCTCTACAACCATAGAGGTTGTCGAACTTCGACTTGGTGACCGAGTCGTTGACGTTGATGGCCGGCCACAGGAGCTTGCCTTCCTTGGCCATGCTGTAGAGACGGTGCACGCCCGTGGTCGTCTCCTCGGTGACGCCCTTGATCGAGGCGCCGAGCTTGGCGTACCAGCCCGGCTTCGCCTTGTTGGTCTTGGCGATCGCCTTGTAGAGGACTTCCTCTTCCTCGTTGGTCGGCTTGGCGATCAGCGAGGGGTCCTTTTCGGCGCGGGCGCCGAGGTGGACCAGCAG
>DATCXE010000028.1:0-2584 GCA_036565985.1 Bradyrhizobium sp. | reverse complement strand
CGCAAGGCGCCGCGCCGCCTGCGCCGCAAGCCCACCCGGAAATGGCGGCGAACTGCCCCGGCCTCATTGCCGGCGCGCCGCGTCGCGTAATCCCCGCCGCGTTCCGGTTGGCGGGGATCGCGCCGGACCAGGTGCGCCTGACTTACATCGGCCATTCGACTTTCCTGATCGAAAGCCCCCAGCTCGTGCGCATCGGCACCGACTACAACGACTATGTGAGGCCGCCGGTGGTGCCGGATATCGCGACGATGAACCACGCGCACGACACCCATTTCACCGACTATCCCGATCCGGCCATCAAATATGTGCTGCGCGGCTGGGCCGGCGACGAGCGGCCGGCGCGCATCGACATGATTTACAAGGACGTGCGCGTGCGTAACGTGCCGACCAATATCCGCTCGTGGGACGGCGGCACCGAGCGCCACGGCAATTCTATTTTCATTTTCGAGATCGCGGGCCTCTGCATCGCTCACCTCGGCCATCTGCACCACACGCTGACGGCGCAGCAGATTGCCGAGATCGGCCGCATCGATGTGGTGCTGGCGCCGGTTGACGGCTCCTACACCATCGACCTTGACGGCATGGTCGAGGTGCTGGACGCCCTCAAGGCGCCGCTAATCATTCCGATGCATTATTTCAGCACTTACACGCTCGAGCGTTTCGTCGACCGCGTGCGTAAGGACCGTGCGGTCGAGATCGCGGACGTGCCCTCGCGCGTGCTCTCGAAGGCGACGTTGCCGGCAAAGCCCACAGTGCTGGTGCTGCCCGGGCATTAAGCCGCGCCTGCGCGGGCCGGCCGTGCCGCTGGCCCTACCACTTTGAAGCGCCTCATTTTTTATGCCGTGTTTATCAACAGGACGGGCCTGTCCGCGTTGACCATCCGGAACCAATGCTTACTTGTCGCGTTCATGCAGGCGCGAAGACGCGAAGCGGAAAAGGAATTCTCGATGGTGCAGACTTGGAGTGGCTGGAAACGGTTTCCCGATGCGCATAGCGGCGGTGTTGTCGAAGCGCCGATCGGACCGGGCGTGTACGAAGTGCGTCACAGCCTCACCGGGCGCGTGATCGCCTTTGGCCCGGCCAGCAACGTGGCGCAGGCGCTGTCGGAATTGAAGGTGCATGGCGGCGTCGGCACTTTTGCGCGGCTGTTCCGCAAAGAGCCGCTGGTGTCGCGGGTGGCCGATCTCGAGTACCGCACCTGCGCGGCGGCAAGCCGCGCCGAGGCCAAGACCGCGGCGCATCGGCTGATGGGCCTGCGGCAGACGGCTTGGCGCCGTCGCATGGACACGGGGGCCGCCCGCCTTTCGGGCTGACGATCGTTTCAAGGCATTGAGGCAACACGGCCGGCGGTCCCCCGTCGGCCGTTCTTTTTGGCGCAGGCCGGCACGGGCCGCGACGCTTCCGGTCGATGCGGGATAATCGTATAAGCAATGGAACGGACATGCTCTAAAACCAACTGAACGGGGGATGACGTTTCATGCTGAGTGCGGAGCAAAACGATCTCATCACCCGTGTCGGCCCCGGCACTCCCGCGGGCACCCTGATGCGGCGTTACTGGCAGCCGGCCGCATTGGTGGATGAATTGTCCGGCAACCGCCCGGTGAAGCCGGTGCGGCTGTTCGGCGAAGACCTCGTGATCTTCAAGGACGAGCAGGGGCGTTACGGATTGATCGGCCGCCGCTGCCCGCATCGCGGAACGGACCTCGCTTATGGGAGGCTGGAAGACGGCGGCTTGCGATGCGCCTTCCACGGTTGGTTGTTCGACGTGACGGGCCGGTGCCTGCAAACGCCGGCCGAGCCCGACGACAGCAACCTCTGCGCCAATATCAAGCAGAAGTCCTATCCGGTGGTGGAGAAGAGCGGCATCCTGTTCGCCTATATGGGACCGGGCGATCCGCCGGCCTTGCCCGAATTCGACTGCTTCGTCGCGCCCGACAGCCACACCTTCGCATTCAAGGGCATGATCGACTGCAACTGGCTTCAGTCATTGGAAGTCGGCATCGATCCGGTGCACACGTCGTTCCTGCATCGCTTTTTCCACGACGAGGACCCGAGCCAGGGCTACGGCAAGATGTTCCGCGACCAGTCGCTCGGCACCGACATGCCGATGACGCGGATCATGCGGGAGTTCTCGCGTCCGCGCATCGAAGTGGAGCCGACGGAATTCGGTTTCCGGCTGGTGACGCTGCGCCAGATCAGCGAGACGAATGCACATGTGCGCGTCACCAATTTGATGTTCCCCAATGCCTTCCACATCCCGATGAGCCGCGAGATGACCATCACGCAGTGGCACGTGCCGATCGACGATACGCGCCACTACTGGTACGCGATCTTCACCTCGTTCGGCGCGCCCGTCGACAAAGACGAGATGCGCCGCCAGCGGCTCGCGCTCTATCAGTTGCCCGACTACATTCCCAACAAGAACAAGAGCAACGACTACGGCTTCGATCCGCAGGAGCAGGCGCACGAGACCTTTACCGGCATGGGCGCCGACATCAACGTGCACGACCAATGGGCCTGCGAGTCGATGGGCGCCATACAGGATCGCACCGAGGAGCATCTCGGCACGTCGGACAAGGCGATC
>DATCXE010000027.1:0-2398 GCA_036565985.1 Bradyrhizobium sp. | reverse complement strand
GGCGGCACTGGCGACCGCGGCGCGAATCGCCCGCAATGCTCCGATCTCCACCCGTCAGGCAAAACTGTCGATCCACCGCGGCCTGCAACTGTCGCTGCGCGACGGCCTCGCGCTCGAGATCGAGGCCTACAACCGAATGGTCCCGACCGAGGACCGCCGCGAGGGCGTGCTGGCCTTCAACGAAAAGCGGACGCCGAATTTCAAGGGCAGGTGAATTCTGAGCAAGCAGGCGATGACGGCTGTCCTCACCTCTCCCATTGAGAGAGGTCCGCGCGTAGCGCCGGGTGAGGGTTAGCGATCTATCGATAGGCCATAACCCCTCACCCGCTCGCAAGATGCTCGCGACCTCTCCCTACGGAAGAGGTGAAGAATCCGCTCAATCGAACAGGCTCGGCGTGTGGTTCACCGCTGCGCCCTCGATCGCCAGCATCTTCAGCTTCGTCACCACGCCGCCATTGGCGGAGAACCCGCCCGGCTTGTTGCCCGCCGCCAGCACGCGGTGACACGGCACCACGATCGGACAGGGATTGCGCCCGAGCGCCTGGCCGACGTCGCGCGACAGTTCCACGCCGCCCAGCTTCTTGGCGATATCACCATAGGTCATGGTCTGGCCCGGTGGAATGGTGCGCGCGATGTCGTAGACGCCACGGTTGAATTCGGGAACGCCGTCGAGATCGAGCACGACGTCGGCAAGGTCGTTGGGCTTGCCTTCGAGCAGTTCGACGATCCCGTCGATGGCGGCCTGCACCTTCGCCGGCGGCGGCGCCTCGATCAGATCTTCATGGCGCTGCTGCAAGCGGGTGCGGGTCTTCTTCTCATCGCCCATCGGCAGTTGCACCGAGGTGATGCCGCGCTCGCCCCAAACAATGCCGCAACGACCAATCGCAGTGTCGAATATCGTAAAATGGTGCCCGGTCATGGCTGGCTCCATATTCTCCTGTTCATGCCACCAGCTTCCTGTCATCGGTAAATCTAGGCTTGGACAATATTGCTATCCACCCGAATCCTGAGGGAACTTGACGGCATGAACAACTTCCGATGATCTGGGGTTCTCACGCCGCCATTCAATGGCCTTTGGCCCCTCCCCAACTCGCGAGCCCCCATGCAATCAATAAACGTCAACGGTTACGACATGGCCTATCTCGATGTCGGCCAGGGTACTGCCAAAGCTCCGCCGCTGGTGTGCGTGCACGGCTCGCTTTGCGATTTCCGGATCTGGTCGTGCGTGCTGGGCCCGCTGACGCGCAGGCATCGCGTGGTCGCGCCCTCGTTGCGACATTTCTTCCCTGATCATTGGGACGGCGTCGGCGACACCTATTCGATCGCCCAGCATGTCAACGACGTCATTGCCTTCATCGAGAGACTGGATACGAAGCCCGTCGACCTGATGGGGCATTCTCGCGGCGGCCATATCTGCTTTCGCGTGGCGCAGCGCCGGCCCGATCTGTTGCGGAAGCTGATCCTGGCCGAACCCGGCGGCGAACTCGACGCCACGCTTGATCCCGCCCACAAGCCCGGCCCCTCGCCGCTGGCCGCACGGATCGCGGCTTCCGCCGAGGTGATCGCCAAAGGCGACGTCGACGGCGGACTGCAGATCTTCATCGATGCGCTGGAAGGGCCCGGCGCCTGGAAACGCCTGCCGACGGCGCCGAAACAAATGCTGCGCGACAACGCCACGACGCTGATCGGCCAGACGCGCGACCAGCGTCCGCCATTCTCCAAAGCGGACGCGGAGGCGATCAGGACGCCGACGCTGTTCATCGGCGGCGCCAACACCAAGGGCACGCTGCCACAGGTGCTGCACGCGCTGGCCGCCAACGTGAAGGGGTCGCGCACCGAAATGATCCCGGGTACGACGCATCCGATGTTCGAACAGGCGCCGCAGAAATATTGCGAGATCGTGCTGGATTTTCTGGCGAGCTAGAACCTTTTACGATTCTGATTGAATCAGAACCGAGCTCTGGTTTTTGTTTTGACGCGTTTTCTTTACGCGAACCGGTATCCACTTCGCTTGAAAACGCTATGGGCCCGCCGCCAGCGCCGTTATTTCTGATCGAGCTGCCACGAGCCGTCCCAATCGGCAGCGGGCGGATTGGCCTGGAAATTCCCGACACGCGCGGCCATCGCCATCGAGGGGCCGTCGCCGGGGACGGCTTCCAGTGCCGCCTGGAAAGCGCGGCGCGCGTCATCCCAACGGCGCGCGCGGTAGGCGGCGAGCCCTTCCGTATAGCGCTCCCGCGACGCCAGTTGCTTTTCGGTCAGTTCACCCTTCCGCCCCATGATCTCGAACACGGATTCCGGCTTGGTCTGGCCGACCACCACCAGCCGGTCGATCTCACGAACCTCGATCGCATCGCCGGCAGCGGCAATCGCAGGCGCTGACGCCAGCGAGTGGCTG
>DATCXE010000008.1:0-3920 GCA_036565985.1 Bradyrhizobium sp. | reverse complement strand
ATCACGCTGAACCGGCCGGAGAAGCGCAATGCGCTGAACAACAGGCTGCGCGCGGAGGTGTTCGAGGTATTGGAGAAGGCCGATCGCGATCCCGAAGTGTCGATTTCGATCCTGCGCGGCGCCGGTCCGTGCTTTTCGGCGGGCTACGATCTCTCGGCGGATAATCGCGTCGAGCAACCCTATCACTCGGCCTCGGGGCCGGGCCAATGGTCGCGCCACGTCGTCGAAGGCTGGTTCTCGATCTGGGATCTGGCGAAGCCCGTGGTGGCGCAGGTGCACGGCTACTGTCTTGCCGGCGGCACCGAACTTGCGACCGCCTGCGACATCGTCTACGTCGCCGACGACGCCCAGATCGGCTATCCGCCGGTACGGCTGATGAGCCCGCCGGACATGCAGTATCATCCCTGGCTGGTCGGCATGCGCCGCGCCATGGAACTGATGTTGACCGGTGATGCGATGTCCGGCCGCGAGGCGGCCGAATGGGGCTTTGCGACGCGTTCGTTTCCGCTTGCGGAGCTCGATGCGCGTACGCTGGATTTCGCCGAACGCGCCGCCAAGGTGCCGGTGGAATTGCAGCAGCTCAACAAGCGCTCGGTGCACCGCGCGATGGAGATCATGGGCGCCCGCGCCGCGATGCGCGCCGGCACCGAGATCCAGGCGCTGGCGTTCACGACGGAAGCCAGCAAGAACTACATGTCGACGTTCCGCCGCGATGGATCGAGCGTGAAGTCACAGCTCGACCAGCGCGACACGACGTTCGGCGATTACCGAACGAAGAAGGGGTGAGGCTACTGTTCTCCCTCTCCCCGTTCTTCACGGGGAGAGGGCCGGGGTGAGGGGCTCTTTCCGCGGACTCAATGGCAGCGATGACGCGGAGACAGCCCCTCACCCCGACCCTCTCCCCGCAAAGAGGCGGGGAGAGGGAGAAACGATCACTTTGCCTTCAGGAAATCGGCGACTTCCAGCAGCACGAACTCGTTGTCGTCGGCCTTGTTGGGATCGCGGCTCGAGGAGAACGGCAGGTTGTTGTCGTTGCCGACGATGATATGCGTGTCGTCGACGCGGTCGACATTCTCGATGGTGAAGAACGGGAAGGTCAGCACGCCGTCGTTGAGCGGCTTGCGCGCCTTCTTGTCGGGATCCCTAATCTTCATCAGGTCGATATAGGCGATCTTGCGCGCCGGCTTGCCGACATTGGCGTCGGAGAGTTCGACCTTGTAGACGCGCTTGAACCTGGCGAGGTCAGGAAAGCAGTTCTCGCCGCGCTGGCCTTGCGGGCAGGCCTTGTCCGCGGTGCCTTCGCCATTGTCGCGCTCGATGATCAGGCCGCTGGTGGCGTCGATCATGTTGAAATCGCCGATCGCATTGCCGTTCTGCTCGAACACGTAAGTCCAGTAACGCCCGGTGAACTTTTCCGCGGCGACGTCGAACTCGAGAATCCGCGCGGCTTCCTTGCCGTCGACCTTTTCCCAGTCCTTCTTCTCGGCGTCCCACAGCGGCCCTTCCAGCAGGCCGTAGAGGAACTTGCCGTCCTTCGAAGAAGCAAAGCCTTCATAGCCCTTGGAGCGGCGCAGATTGACCGTCGTGTAGGTCGCGCCGGGGGCGCCCGGCGACTGCACCGACCAATGATCCGGCGAGCGCACCGGCTTGCCGTCGGCCACGGTGTCGAACACGGCGAGGATCTTTCCGGTCTTGTCGGCCTTCAGCACATAGGGGCCGAACTCGTCGCCGATCCAGAAGGTGTCGCCGACGATCTGGAAACCTTCGGTGTCGAAATCGGCGCCGGTCAGATAGCGCTTCGCGGTGTTCTCGTGGACGATACGGAACGGCACCTTCTTGTCGGGGTCGTGCAGGAAAACGGTTTCCTGCCGATCGATCTTGCCGGACGCCCAGTCGATCTTGTGCCGGTTCAGATACAGCATCGAATCGGCCGAGTTGTAGCGTGAGCCCATGCCGTTGTCGGTTAGCACCCAGAACGAGCCGTCGGCCATCACCTTGATGCCGGAATGGCCCTGCAGCGGCTGGCCCTTGAACGGCAGCGACACGCCGGTCGGCCGCTCATAGGATTTTCCCATCACGCTGCCGACGGCGTCGATGCGCTTGCCGGTGGTGTATTTGCCCGAAGTCTTGAGGTCGTCAGGCGCATCCGCAGGCGCATCGATGAAGGTCTGGGCCGGCAGCACGGCGTGGCCCTTCAGCGTGGCTGGATATTCGCCTTCGCCCTGCGCAAACGCAGCGGTACTGGCCAGAAATACGGACGCGACGGAGCAAAGCAGGGACATGCGCATGATCGATCTCCTAGTGAAGTGACGATGCGCCGTTCTGGGCAGCGGATGTAACGGGCGGCTGACAGTTCTGTGAAGGGCGTGTGTCGGCGTTGGATAAAGGGTGCGACGCTACGCCACCGGCCGCATGGTCTGCGGCAAAAGGAACGGTATACCGTTCTCGGTGTAGTCGATCTCGACGTCGACCTCGAAGATCCTGCGGATGGTCTCGGCTGTGATCGCCTCGGTGCGGCCGCCGTCGACAGCGAGCTTGCCGCGATGCAGGAGCACGATCCGGTCGGCAAACCGCATCGCGAGGTTGAGATCGTGCAGCACGGCAACGACAGCGGTGCCGTTTTGCGCGCGCCGCCGCGCCGTCTCGACGAGGTCGATCTGATGGCGCATGTCGAGGCTGGACGTCGGCTCATCCAGCAGCAGCAGGCCTGGCCCATGCAACGCCTCGCCGCAGGCAAGCTGCACCAGGACGCGTGCCAGATGCGCGCGCTGCTGTTCGCCGCCGGAGAGCGTGGGCAGTTGCCGGTCGCTGAAATGCGCCAGCCCGACCTCGGCGAGCGCGGCATCGACCAGCCGCTGCGCGGTGACGCGGCCGGTATCGCCCGCGCCCATATGAACGATCTCCTCGACCGTGAACGGGAAAGTGACGCTGACATGCTGCGACAGCATCGCGCGGTGGTGAGCGAGGTCGCGTGGCGGATAGGTATGGATCTCGCGCTGCTTCAGTTCGATCCGGCCCTTTGTCGGGCGAAGGTCGCCGGACAGCATGCGCAAGAGCGTCGACTTGCCGGCGCCGTTGGGGCCGACGATCGCGACCATTTCGCCGGCCGCAATGCGCAGGTCGACGGCATCGACCAGCGTCGCGCTGCCGACCGCCATCGAGAGCGACTTGGCTTCGAGAAGGGACTTGGCTTCGAGAAGGAATGTCATAGCGAGACCAGTCCGCGCTGCCGCAACAGCATCGCGAGGAAGAACGGCGCACCGATCGCAGCCGTCAGGATGCCGATCGGCATGTCCGCGGGCGCGACGATGGTCCGCGCCAGCGTATCCGCGCCCACCATCAGCCCGGCACCGAGCAGCATCGAGGCCGGCAGCAGCAGGCGGTGCGCGGGCCCGATCACCAGCCGCAGCAGATGCGGCACCACGATGCCGACGAATCCGATGACGCCGCAAACCGAAACCGCAACGCCCGTCATGGCCGACACCAGCACGATCGAAATCCGCTTCAGCCGCTCGACGTCGACGCCGCTGTGGAACGCCTCGGCCTCGCCGAGCACCAGCACGTCGAGCCCGCGCGCGATCGACAGGCAGGCGACGAGCGCGATTCCCAGCACCGGCGCCAGCGTGGCAAGCTTGGCCCAGGTCGCCCCGCTCAGCGAGCCCAGCAGCCAGAACGTGATGTCGCGCAACTGGCGATCGTCGGCGATGAACACCAACAGCCCGATGCCGGCATTGGCGATCGCGGCGATGGCGATGCCCGCGAGCAGGAAGATCGCGATCGACGTCCGGCCCGAACGGCTTGCTACCCGATAGAGCACGATCGTCGTCGCCAGTGAGCCGGTGAAAGCTGCGACCGGCAGCAACTGGTTTTGCATGAAGCGAAGGCTCTCGCCGATCTGGCTGTCGGTGAAGACGATCGCT
>DATCXE010000002.1:0-4391 GCA_036565985.1 Bradyrhizobium sp. | reverse complement strand
ACCGATGCCGACCGCCACTCCCCGCGTATGCCACTCCAGACTGGCCGCACGACCCGACTCTGCCATGGACCAGCGAAAAACGACCGCCGGTTCACGCGGCAGCCCTTTCTTTCGCCGGATTCCTGTCACCATCCTATCGTGTTCTCGAATCCACGGGGAGAATCCAAGGTGGCGATAGGTACAGTTAAGTGGTTCAACGCGACGAAGGGTTATGGATTTATTCAGCCCGACACCGGCGGCAAGGACGTGTTCGTTCACATCTCGGCCGTCGAGAGAGCGGGTCTGAGCAGCCTCAATGAAGGCGCGAAGGTGAGCTACGAAGTCGTGGCCAACCGCGGGAAAGAATCCGCCGAAAACCTCAGGGTCGGCTGATCGCCCGGTTGCCTGCCCCAGCCCGAGCGAAACTGGGGCGGCCATCTCCGATGTGCAATGAGGACGTCGCAGGCGCGCATCATGCGCGCCCGGTTGCTTACGTTCCAATCTGCTGTCGGTAAGGGATCAGGCCGCCTTGTGTCGCCGGCGTTCGGCGCTGCCCGAGATCGTTTCGATCCGTTGCGAAACGTTCAGGCTTGCCAGGAGCAGGAGGCTTGCCACGTCGCGGTCGGTCTTCGCCGCGATGCGATAGGCCGTGTCGATAGAGTCCAGAAGCTGGGTGAGTTTTTCCATAAGCGCACCTTGCGAGCGATGTGATTTGAGCGGACGAGGTACGCGAGACGAGGCAACTCCCGGCGATTAGTCGCCCTCGAATCGTTAACGGTGCGTAAAGTCGTGGCAGTTTCCGGCGCTCAAATCCTGCCACGCCCGTAAGGGCCGCGGCGGTTGAGCGCCTTCATGTAACTCTCATTGCGGACCAGGGATGTCGGCACCATCGGGACGTGGTGCTGAGGCTCTGCTCAAAGCAGCGCCACCCCAACGCTACCCACGCGTGGTTTTGCGGCGCGACGCCGAAAGGTCGCTTACATAAGAATTTGAATTTATTGAAGAGTTTGGCTCCCCGGGCTGGATTCGAACCAGCGACCATTCGATTAACAGTCGAATGCTCTACCGCTGAGCTACCGAGGAATAGGCGAACAAAGGTTCGCGAGCGCGCAGCGTATAACAAAGCCTTCCGGGCTTGCAAAGGACCAAATGTCTGGCTTGTGTGTTACCTGACGCGAAGCCCGAAAAGCCTCCGCGCTATAGGGATTTGCACTCCTTTTCTGCCCCTGGGAGGGGTCATCGGAACCTCGCCGGCGCAATCCTGTTATCCCCGGGCGTAATGGGTCGGGCCGCCAATTCGACCCAATCGGCCGGAAGTCTCGACGCTGCCGGGCTTCATAGGAGCTGATTCGATGCCAGCCAATGCGACCGACCTGACGAGCGCCGTGCCTTCGATCGTCCCGACCGACGTTCCCGCCATGAGCGACGAGGAGTGTCTGGCCCGGCTGGCGCAGGCCATCAAAGAGCATGATGCCGAACATCTGGACGAGGTTGCACGGCTGATCGGCCGGCTCGCCGTCACCATCGAGTAGGCGGCTTTTCCACAGCCCCGACGCCGATCCGGCCGCCGGCACCGGCGTGTTGCGTTTTGCCGGAGCATGTACCAAAGATGACCCCGGTTTCAGCTCTTCCGGCGGTAACGCCGCACGCTTTCAGGGTCTCAGCCTATGTCCGGTTTTGCGACCGCGCGCCAGAAAATGGTCGATGGTCAGGTGCGTCCGAGCGACGTGACCGATATCCGAATCCTAGATGCCATGCTGGCGGTGCCGCGCGAGGCGTTCGTTCCGCAAGACAAGCAGGCTTTGGCCTATCTTGATCTCGATCTCGATGTCAGCGAGGGCGGGTCGACACGGCGGTTCCTGATCCAGCCGGCGGTGCTGGCAAAAATGCTGCAGGCGGCAGAAATCAAGGAGGCCGACCGGGTGCTCGTGGTCGGCTGCGCCACCGGCTACGCCGCTGCCGTGATTGCCCGATTCGTTGCCCCGCTGGTGACGGCGACGGAAGGCGATCCGGCGCTTGCGGCGAAGGCAAAGGCCCTGCTGGCCGGTGAAAAGGCCATCGTCCGGACCGCGGCGGCGGCCGATGGAGATCCGGCGGACGCGCCTTACGATGTCATCGTCCTGAACGGCGCAACCGAGATCGTGCCGGAACGGCTCTATGGGCAATTGCGGGACGGCGGCCGGCTGGTCGGCGTTTTCGCGACGTCGCAGCCGGCACGCGCCACGATCGTGACCTGTTCCCGTGGCGATTACGGCCACCGGACGCTATTCGACGCCGCCGCCCCCGTGCTGCCCGGCATGGAACGCGTTCCGGCCTTCGTTTTCTAGCCTTTCGGCCGTTGCAACGCCCAATAATCGCCCGTGCCGGTCAGCTAAATCCCATTCGGAATCAGAAGTGTGGCCCGATTGCCCCACGTGCTGAGTTTCGACGGGGGTGGCCTGCTTGGGTGGTTCCGTCTTGCGCATGTGCGGAATAAGGTGAGCTTGGACTCACTTCGAATGAAAGTGACGATCGATTCATGTTTCCTTGGGATCATCCCGGGGATCATGGACCGGCGCATAGATGAATGGATTGTCTGGGATGCGTGGGGTGAAGGCATTTACCGGGGCTGCTGCTTCCGCCCTTCTGTTGGCTTTTGCAGGGACGGTTCCCGCTCTGGCCGACACGATCGAGGCAGCGCTGGTGCGCGCTTATCAGAACAATCCGCAGCTTAACGCGCAGCGTGCGCAGGTTCGCTTCACCGACGAAAACGTGCCGCAGGCGCTGTCGGGTTATCGCCCGAAGGTCGCGGTGACCGCGAGTGCGGGCTATCAATACACCGATACGCTCAGCACCCAAGGCGGCACTAACAACACGCTGGTACGCACCGGCATTCACGGCGCCAATCCGCCCCGCAGCGTCGGCGCCACCGTCACGCAGACGCTTTTCAACGGCCAGCAGACCGCGAACAGGACCAGGGCGGCGGAAAGCCAGGTCTCGGGCGCGCGCGAAGCCTTGCGGGTGCTCGAACAGAGCGTGCTGCTTTCAGCCGCGACGATCTACATGGACTATCTGCGCGATGCCGCGATCGTCGAAGTGCAAAAGAGCAACGTTCGCGTGCTCGAGCAGACGCTGAAACAGACGCGTGATCGCTTCAATGTCGGCGAAGTGACGCGCACCGACGTCGCGCAGTCGGAGGCGCAGCTCGCCGCCGGCAAGACGCAGTTGCTGACGGCGGAAGCCAATTTGAACACGACGCGGTCGAACTTCCGCCGCATCATCGGCAACGAGCCGGAAAATCTTGCTCCGGGTTCGCCGGTCGATCGCTACCTGCCGGCGACGCTGCCTGCTTCGGTGGAACTCGGCCTGACGCAGAATCCCAACGTCACCGCAGCGATGTTCGGCATCGATGTCAGCTATCTCCAGGTCAAGGTGGCCGAAGGAGCGCTGCTGCCGACCGTGACGTTCCAGGCCGCGGTGCAGCAGTCCTATGAATCGACCCAGACGCTGTATCGCTCGTTCGGCGCGTCGGCGACGGCGCAGCTTCAGGTCCCGATCTATCAGGGTGGTGCTGAATACTCGCTGATCCGCCAATCCAAGGAAACGCTGGCGCAGCAACGTCTCGTGCTCGAACAGACGCGCGACCAGACCCGCGCCAACGTCGTCACCGCATGGGGACAGCTTGTGGCGGGCAAGGCGCAGGTCGCGTCCGCGCAGTCGCAGGTGTCGGCGTCGGAAATCGCGCTGAATGGCGTGCGCGAGGAAGCCAAGGCCGGACAGCGGACCACGCTCGACGTCCTGAACGCGCAGCAGGCGCTGGTCAACGCGCGCGTCGCGCTCGTCACGGCGCAGCATGATCGCGTGGTGGCGTCCTATTCGGTGCTGAACACCGTGGGACGGCTGTCGCCGCAGGTGATGAACCTGCCCACGACGGTCTACGATCCGAGCGTGCACTATCACCAGGTGCGTGACAGCTGGGCCGGCGTTCGCACGCCTGACGGCCGCTGATATCTGAATTTACCGCCGCGCATGCGGAGTGAAAGTTGTCGCCCGGCGCACGTTGCGCCGGGCGCTTTGCTTGCAATCAATTGTAGCCATGACGTACCGTTGTCGTGGTGAGCTGAGCGATTCGTGGCTGGTGTTGTTGCGTCTCACAGCCGCGCTGGGTTGCCATGGGGGCGGGGGCCCGCGCGATGCATCGAGCGGGCCTGATCTGGGGACAAGTCGGGCTGGTGCGATGAAAATCCCGGCCTGCAGATTCGGAACCGGCGATTCCCCCGTGGCGTGGTGTAGATAAGATGGTTTCGATGTGGAGTCGGAGATGACGCAGCCTGCAAAGGTCCAAGAGCCCTCGATGGAGGAGATTCTGGCGTCGATCCGTCGCATCATTGCTGACGACGAGGCAAAGCCTGCGGCTGCCGAAAAACCGGCGA
>DATCXE010000837.1:0-4182 GCA_036565985.1 Bradyrhizobium sp. | reverse complement strand
GCCGATGCCGCCGAGTCGGCAGGCGGCAAGTACCGCCTGTTGCTCGAAGGAGCGAAGTATGCCGACGAACACGGCTTCTCGGCGGTGTGGACGCCGGAGCGGCATTTCCATCCGTTCGGCGGCCTGTACCCGAACGCCGCCCTGACCGGCGCCGCCGTCGCAGCCGTAACCAAACGCGTCGGCATCAGGGCCGGCAGCGTGGTGCTGCCGCTGCACAATCCGATTCGAGTCGCAGAGGAATGGTCGGTCGTGGACAATCTGTCCAACGGCCGCGTGGGACTGAGCTTCGCGTCCGGTTGGCACGCCCGCGACTTCGCGCTGCAGCCGGACAACTACAAGAACCGCCGCGAGTTGATGGCGAGCGGCATCGAAACCGTGAAGGCGCTCTGGCGGGGCGAATCGATCAAGGTGGTTGGCGGCGACGGTCAGCCGGTCGAAGTGAACACCTATCCGCCTCCGGTGCAGCGCGAACCCAAGCTGTGGGTGACCGCAAGCTCCGACCCGAACACTTTCGCGCTTGCCGGACGGCTCGGCGCCAACGTGCTGACAAACCTGCTGGTGATGAAGACCGAGCAACTGGTCGAGAACGTCGCCGTCTACCGCAAGGCCTGGACCGATGCCGGCCATGAGGGGGCCGGCACGGTCACCCTCATGCTGCACACTTTCGTGGGGCGCGACGCAGACGAGGTGCGCAGCAAGGTTCGCGGCCCGTTCCTGGAATACCTGAAGACCTCGACCGACCTCATTTCCAAGATGCGGTGGGAGCTGACCGCCTTTGCCAAGGGTGATGACCGAAAGGAACACACCGCGCCGCACATGAGCCTCGCCGATCTCGAGCCCGAAGAGCTCGACGTCATCATGGAGCACGCGTTCGAGCGCTACTTCAAGACCGCAGGCTTGTTCGGGTCTCCGACCTCGTGCATGGCGACGATCGAAAAGCTGAAGCAGTTTGGCGTCGACGAGATCGCCTGCCTGATCGACTTCGGCGTCGCGGCCGATGACGTGCTGGCCAGCCTGCCCTATCTGGACGAGCTGCGCCGCATGTCCAATCCTCCCGTCACCGCGATCTCGAACGAGCCGGTTCTGGATATTCCTTCGCAGATTCGCAGCCACGGCGTGACCCACCTTCAGGCCACGCCGTCGCTGGCAAGCATGCTGGTTGCGGATGAAGCTTCGCTGGACGCGTTGAGCTCGCTGCGCAAGCTGCTGCTTGGCGGCGAACCGCTGCCACGCACGCTGCTCGAGCGATTGCGGACGAGTTACCGAGGCGAAATCCACAACATGTACGGCCCCACGGAGACTTGCATCTGGTCCACGACCAGTCCGGTGGGCGGCGCCGATGACCCGATCACGATCGGAAAGCCGGTCGCAAACACCACCGTCTATGTCGTCGATCGATCGCTGCGACCGGTGCCTGTCGGCGTGCCGGGCGAAATCCTGATTGGTGGTACCGGCGTGGCCCGAGGCTACCTGCAACGGCCCGAACTGACCCAGGAGCGCTTTGTCCCCGATCCCTTTGGCGGTCCTGAATCGCGCCTCTACCGGACCGGCGATCTCGGGCAATGGCTGCCCGATGGCACACTTGCGCATCTCGGACGTCTCGACCATCAGGTGAAGATTCGCGGTCACCGGATCGAGCCGGGCGAGATCGAGGCCGTGTTGAACAGACATCCCTCGGTACGACAGAGCGCGGTCGTGGCAAGACCGGATGCGGCCGGCGCACAGCGGCTGATCGCCTACATCGTCGCCCCCGCCCAGGGCAGCGCTCCGACAACCGCGCACTGGGAGACGATCTGGGACGAGACCTACCGGCATGATGGCGCCTCGGAGACCGCGGGCTGGCGGAGCAGCTATACGGGCGATACGATTCCCGAAGCCCAGATGCGCGAATGGATCGAGTGCACGGCCGAACGAATTCAGCGGCTGAGTCCGCGGCGCGTGCTCGAGGTAGGCTTCGGAACGGGCATGGTTCTCTCCCGCGTCGCGCCGGGCTGCGAGTTGTATCACGGCATCGATCTGTCTGCGGCTGCTCTGGCGCGAGTGAGGGCTGAGGCCGATCGGCGGGGGCTGGCCGGCGTGGTTCTGGAGCAAAGAGCCGCTGATACGCTGGCGACCCTGGAGGGCGGGCCTTTCGACACGATCATCATCAACTCGGTCGTCCAGTATTTCCCCGGCGTGGAGTATCTCATCGATGTGCTGGCGGCGGCCGTCGAGAAGCTGGCGCCGGGCGGCGCGATCTTCGTGGGTGACGTGCGCAGCCGGGCGCTGCTCGAGGCGATGCTCTGCGAGATTGAATTGCAGAAGGCCGCGGCCGACGCGCCCGCGGGTGAGATTCAAACGCGGCTGAGAAAGCGGCTCGATGAAGAGTCGGAGCTGGTATTGGATCCGAACCTGTTCGTGTCGCTCCGACAGCGGCTGCCCGAAATCGAGGATGTGCAGGTGGAACTCAAGCTTGGCCGTCAGCCGAGCGAAATGACCCGCTTCCGCTACGACGTGGTGATCCGCAAACGTGGCGGAACGGCGCGATTGCCAACGGTCACCAACACCGCGCAAGCCCCCGCGTCCTGCACGCTTGAGGCGCTGCAGACGATCGTGCGGTCCGGCTCGACCTCGCTGCGTGTTACGGGAATCCCCAACGCGCGGGTTTCGGCGCCGCTGGCCGCGCTGCGAACACTCCAGGCCCGCTCCCCCGCCGACCGGCTGGGTGAGATTGCCCTGGGCTCCTCCTTCGGAATCGATCCCGAAGACGTGCGCGCACTCGATGCGAATTATGATGTAGCGATCGAATGGTCGGCCGCAGGGCCGGAATATTTCGATGCTGTCTTCAGGCCGCGAACAGCGGCCGCAGCCGCCATGGCTCCGGCGGAAATGGCAGCCACGGAAAACGCGTCGGGCCATGATCTCGCCCCGGCCGACTTGTCCGCCTACGCAAACCGCCCCGCGTTCCGATCGGTCTCAGGCGCCAGTCTCGTGCCCGCGTTGCGACAATATTTGCGCGACACGCTGCCGGAATACATGGTTCCCTCGGCATTCGTGCCGCTGGAGGCGCTACCGCTCACTCCCAACGGCAAACTCGATCGACAGGCGTTGCCTTCGCCGGACGGCGCGCGCCAGGAGACCGCCACGCCGTTCGAAGCGCCCGCCACCGAGGTGGAGCGCAAACTTGCAGGCATTTTCCGGCAATTGCTGGGACTGAACGAGATCGGCGTCGACGACAACTTCTTCGATCTCGGCGCCAATTCCTTGATGATGGTCCAGGTCGTCGAGAAGATCCGCGCGGAGCTGGGGATCAAGATGTCCCTGGTTCGCCTTTTCGAGTTTACGACATTGCGCAGCCTGGCCGGCGCGATCGCTGGTTCTGATTCCGGTCAAGCCGCAGCACCGCCGGAGCAAAACCGCGGCCAGCTTCGCAGGGAAATGATGCAGCGAAGACGCGAGGTACGCGGTAGCCGCCCGTAGAATTATCAACCTTCCGTTGCGAATCCGACCGACGCGCGGCTGATGCATAGGGCTATCACCAAGCTCGTCGGGTTCGCCAGGCGCCCGGGCCTTCGCCGACGGTCCAGGCTCGAAAAATCGCTTGAATCAGCGCTCGTCCGCGTTCTTCGCGGACGACTATTTACTGTTTGCACTCTCCATAGTGAAACCTTGTAAATAGTGAAACCCTTGTAAGTCGTTGTTGGACATACCCAAAAAGGACCACTACCCTAGCCTGTGGTGATCCATGCCACACAACCTTGCTATCATTGTCCGGTCCATGATCGTCCGAGGATTAACTTTGCAATGCTGCCCGGCATCATGGTTCGCCCGCTCCAGTTGCCGTTGAGCCGCGCCATATCGCCGAAGCCTTCGGCGGTTCTCGTTCAAAAGACGCATTCAAATCAACGGGACTTTTTGCAACAAGATCGAGACTGTCGAAGAAACGAGCCCCGAGGCGTCCAGCCGGACGGCAATGGGGTTCTCAAAAAAGCGTTATATTCGGCGACGCTTTAACCTTAACCGCCGCTGACTTTTCGAGGGCTAAGGCTGGTCGATGGCTAGGGCTGGCTCTTCAATTCGTTCCTGCGGCTGCGCGCTGGTAAAAGGGGTATTGCGTAGAGACTTGCACCTCATTTTGTTAACAGTGAATATGGTCATCACTTGCCTGCATGACGCAGGATGCTCTTATGATCATGACTTGCT
>DATCXE010000836.1:0-3414 GCA_036565985.1 Bradyrhizobium sp. | reverse complement strand
CGAGCTTTACGGCGCCGGCCGTGGACAGCCACGTCGACGAGGAGCGCGATATCAGCCACGGCATGATCCGCACCGAGGTGCTTTGCTCGAAATGCAACGGCCATCTCGGCCACGTCTTCAACGATGGCCCCGGCCCGACCGGCCTGCGCTACTGCATCAACTCGGCAGCGCTGAAGCTGCAGCCGAAATAGTTCACGCAACGATCGAGCCTCCCTTTTACCCCGCGCGACCAAGGGCTTGTCGCGCGGGGTTGTTGTTGCATGGGATGCTCTGGTCCTTCTGACCATCCCGGCGTGACGAGAGCCCCCTTGTCAGCGGATCACCCCAAGGACTCGCGGGGCGGAATGTGCTTTGATCCGCCCTGCGGGGCGACTTCCGCACGCCCCCGACGTCTTTCAGGGAGCGCGCCATGACCCTTGGAACGATCCTCATCATCATCCTGATTATTGTCCTGCTGGGCGGCTATTCGGGCCGGCTCGGCGGCTATGGCTACGGCTATGGCCATTCCGGCATGGGGCTGGGCGGCGTGATTTTGATCGTGCTCCTCATCCTGGTACTGCTCGGCAAACTTTAGGTAAATTAAGTCATTGAAATAACTTGATTTAATTTGTTCCAGGGGGAGCCATGCGCGGATTCATCATCACCCCCGATCAGCGGCTTCAGGAGTCGCATTTCTGTCAAACAGGCCTATATTAGGGATCGAAATGACGTGCACGGCGCGGCCTGCCAAACTGGCCCACCGTCGTCCAATCCCCATACGCTCAAACGCAAGAGCCAAAAAGATTGAGGTCACAGCCCATGCGTCCCTTCAGCTACGACACCGCCGCCGAACTGTTTCCTGCCGCGATCCGCAAGAAGAAGCGGGCCGGGTTTGCATATCGGCGTTTTGGCACCGCGGCCGAAGCGGTTCGCTTCGCGATCGAGGAGTTGCCGGCGGACTCGCTGAACGGCGCCTACCTCCAGGTCGAGGAAGCCCGCTTCGACCAGAGCGGCATCCGCACGCTCTATGAAAGCGAAGCCTTCCCGCTGCCGCGCCGCCCGCGTGCGCCCGCCAGCGCCGAAGACAAGGCCGACGCGGCCTGAGATTTCCTGATCTCCTGACGACCTGCCCCCGGTCATTTCCGGGGGCATGTTTTTTGGTGCCATGTTCTGTGGTGCCAATCCGTTTGGGCCAAGCCTTCAACGCTACAGGCGCGGCTGCTTGTCGAGCCAGCGCTTGAGCATCCGCACGTTGCGGACGTTGGCGCGGAACATGACGTCAAAGGCGTCACCGGCCACCGGCACCAGCCCGACCACGCCGTCGACCGCGACATTGCCGAGCATCCGCGCCGTGATGTACCAGGGCGCACCGAGCGCGCGCGCCTCGCGTACCACCCACAGCGAAATCGCCGTCGTGATGATGTCGCCGATCACCGGAATCAGGCCGATCAGCCCGTCGATGCCGTAGCGGAACTTGGTGCCGGGCACGATGAAGGCGACGTCCAGCAGCTTTGCGATGGCATCGAGCCGCGCCAGCCGCTGCTCGCGCGTCAGATCGCCGAACGGATTGGCGCTGGAATGGGCGAAATCGAACCGCAATCCCTCGAACTGCGAACGCAGGTTCGCCTCGGGGATCTCCCGTCCCTCCTGGTCGATCACAGGGCCGCGCGCCGCGGCGCGGCTGCGGAACGGTTGCTCGGTGCGTGGACGCGGCGGCGTATAGATATCGTCGTTCGACATGGTCATCACATGGTAACGCTGATGCGAGGCGCAAGTTGCGTCAAATTATCACGACGCATTCGGCCCTATTTCCCCCGCGCCGCCGTCGGCGTCAGGCCGAAGCGGCGGCGGAAGCAGCGGTTGAAATACGACAGGTCGTTGAAGCCGCACGCGAAGGCGATGTCGCTGATGCGCCGCTCGCCCGCATGCGCCAGCAGGTCGGCCACCTTGCGCAGCCGTAGTTCCAGCAGCCGGGTCGTGAAACTGGCGCCGGCCTCATACAGCAATTCATTCACGTAACGCTCCGACAGGCCGGCGGCCGCGGCGAGTTTCTGCGCAGAGAAATCAGGCTCGGTGAAGCGCCGTTGCAGGATCATCAACACGGCCTGCAAGCGCACGGCACGCAGGCCGCGTCGCTTCGCGGCAGCGCCGGCATCGCTGCGGGCGCCGAGGCCGAGCGCGGCGAGGTCCATCAGATGGCCGGCGATGGCAAGGCCCGCCTCGTCAACGGCGCTGGCGTGGCGCAGCAGCAGGTCGCTGTAATCCATCGCCAGCGACAGCGCCCCGCCCGGCTCCAGTTCGCGCCCGACCAGATCGTCTACGCCTGTCACCATGGCCTTCAGGGTCGCCATCGGCAGATGCACATTGGTGAAGCGCTTCTCGTTGATGCCGTCGGCCGCAAAAAACGGCTCGTCGAGCTTGAGCAGCGCCATCGACCCCGGCCGCATCACGAACTCGCGCCCGCGATGGGTGACCCGGGACTCGCGGCTGCCGGTGTTGCGCACCAGGCAATAACGGTCGTCATTGGTCGCCAGCACCTGACGCCTGTCGCGCCGCACCGTGGTGAAGGTGCCGTCGCAGCGGCCCAGCATGGTGGTGCCGACATGGATCGAATTCATCGCGGCGCGAAACGGCACGTCTTCGGCCGGATCGAGTTCGCCGGTGTTGGAGAAATGCTCGAACAACTCGGCGAAGAACATGAATCGCTGCCGCTCGCCCAGGCCCGGCGGCAACATGTCGGTCGAGAGCCTCTTCCTGACGACGGGCATCTGCGCGGATTTCTGGTGGCAACGCGGGGCAGTGCTGCAACTTCCGGATGAACTCCGGCTGAAGACCTCCCACCCTAGCAACACGCAGCCGTGAAGCAAACAGCGCCGGACAGTCCGGGTCGACCGGCCTGCGGCGCCAGCCAGTCCAAGACGGCGCACACAGACGAGCTTACCGAAGCGGCGCGCATGCCGACTGGAGTTCGGCGCGAGTTTGGAAATCCTGGAGGAGACACGGAGATGACTGCATCGTTTGTCCGCAAGGCACTGCTCGGCGCTGCGATCGCCGCCAGCATGGGCATCGGCTACGCCATCGGCGCGCAGCCGCACATGACCGCCAGCATCGGCCTGTTGCAATCGGCCCGCGCCGAACTCGGTGCGGCGACGGCGAACAAGGGCGGCCATCGCGAACGTGCGATCAACCTGATCGACCAGGCAATCGGCGAAGTCCGCGCCGGCATTGCATTCGCCGCCCGCTGACGCCCTCTGCCAATCCGGAGAGACTTCATGAACAGACTGATCGCTGCCGCTTTCGTTTCCACGGTGATGATTGCCGGCGCCAACGCCATGCCGCTGGCCCCGCTGGCGCCAGTGCCCAACGCCGACATCATCGAGGTCGCCGGCGGATGCGGCCCGGGCTGGCATCGCGGCCCCTATGGCGGCTGCCGCC
>DATCXE010000835.1:0-10343 GCA_036565985.1 Bradyrhizobium sp. | reverse complement strand
CTGACGCTGGCCGACACCAACGAGGAAGCGGCGAACAGCCAGGCGCTGTCGACCCGCCAGTCGATCGCGGTGTCCGCGCTGGCGCTGGCCAACCAGAGCCAGCAGAGCGTGCTGCAGCTGCTCCGCTAAGACACGCGACATCAACGATCAAGGCGGCGGGGGAGACCCCGCCGCTTTCTTTTTTGTCGTCGAAGCAGAAGAATCGTCGATGCAAAAAATTTGGGCTTCGATTTTAATTTCAACAGAACGGATGGCGGGCAAGGTGTTGAAAATATGGATTTCCGCCGGGCTTCTGACACAATCGGTAACCGCTGCTAACCATATTTAAAGGCGCGATCTGTAGAAAAGTCAGGCAGAATCTTGAAGTCCCCGCGGTCGTCCTGCGGACCGCTCTCACCGAGGTTACTGAATGTCCAATGCAGCCCAGGCCTACGCTCGTACGTCGCATACGACGTCGAATCCCCGTGAAATCGAAGCGCAGGCGCTGCTGAAGGCCGCACGACAGCTGCAGGAAGTCCAGACCAATTGGGCCGGTCCCGGCCAGGCCATGGAGAGCGCGCTGCTCTTCAACCGCCGGCTTTGGTCGATCTTCATGAGCGCGGCGCAGACCGACGAAAATCCGCAGTCGATCGAGGTGCGTCAGAACATTGCCAATATCGGTGTGTTCGTGATGAAGCAGACGGTCGAGATGCAGATGAACCCGGATCCGGCGAAGCTGAAGCCGCTGATCGATATCAACTGCAACCTCGCTGCCGGCCTGTCGGGGCGCGGCTGACGGCCTCATGGCAAGGACGGAGTTATAATGATGGCCGATATGATGAGCATCATCGCGGCCAACTACAAGACGGTCGGGATGACGGTCCCGACCAAGACGCCCTATGTCGCGGTCGATCCGGCGCTCTATGAGGGCAGCTGGACCGGAAAATACGCTGACCAGAAGACGTTCAAGATCACGGTTTCGAACGTCACGGGGTTTCGGGCCAAGGTGCAATACCAGAGCGGCGGCACCAACAAGTTTCAGGAAGTGCTGATCAAGGACAATGCGTTCCGGGTCGGTGACACCAAGTTCACGCTTACGGGCAGGAAGACCGCGTTGATCAAGAACGTCGTGACCGATCCAGCCAGCGGACAGACTTATCTCGATCAGGCTTACGCGACGCGCTCGTAAGCGGCGGCATGCAGTCCCCGGCTACCGATGACATGCCCGGTTCTGTGCCTTATCGGAACCGAAGCAGCTCAGGCCTTGCGGTCGGTGGCGCTCAGACGTTGAGGCGCGTCCTTGGTCAGGTCGAGGGTATGGAAATAGGCGCGCCGGCGCAGCACCGCTTCCTCGGGAAACTGCTTCACCACCTGGCTCGTCCGGGTGTCGATGACCTGATAGACCACAGCGCGCGCATCGCGATCGATCACCACATGGTTCGATACCGAAGTGCTGGAAATGGAGACGCGGACGGCGTCGGAATCGATATTGGCGCGCAAAGGCGCGTCCGCTGCCGAGACGCTCTGGCCCGGCGGCAGTTGGGTTGCGACCGCGTGTTGCGCCGCTTCGCTCACAGGCTGAACGACCGGCGCGGCAACCGGTGCCCCCACCGGTTTGATGTTGAAATCTGTACTCATGGCAGCCTCCAGGCTTGCTGCGAGTCAAATCCCAACCCCTCGTCTTCGGCAATATAGCCCGCCACCTCTCAACGCGGTGTTAGGGAATATGCTAAACCTCGCCCTGACGCGGCCGCGCAAATTCAGCTAAAATTGTAACGAACCGGAGGCCGCAGCCGCTACAGCGAGCGGCTGACCGCGAGCGGGGTGATGTTGCGCGGTCCGGGCGTCGCGCGCTGTCCCGAGGCCGTATAGGTGTTCGGGATGTTCTTGCGCTGCATCTCGGTATTGACGCCGCGCACGATGCCCTCGGACACCGCATGCGCGGTCGCAAGGACGGTGAGGTTGATCTGCAGCATGGCGCGAAAGGTGTCGTGATGGCGCCGCAGCGTGGTCAGCAATTCCGGTGAGACCTGCGCCAGATATTTTTGCGCGTTCTTCAGGGTTTCGACCGCTACCATGTAGCGACGCGACTGCTCGCCCTTCTGCGCTTCCAGCCGCATCGCTTCGCGGATCTGGCCGGCGCGCACCAGTTCGGTTTCGCGCTCGATGATGCCGAGCAGGGCGCTCATCACGTCCATCAGCTCTTCGGCGAGCTTGCGTGCCTCGAGGGGCGTGGAGATCGCTTTCGCGGGTGCGGGCGTTGCTTGAGGACGCTGATTCATGTCGGTTTCCCCTTATGCGTCAGCCGGCGCGGTTGGCTTGTTGCAGGATCAAGGTGCGGAAGACGTCGTTGGAAATGCCGACGCCGCCGGACTTGGCGAAGGATTTCGAGTATTCGTCCGTCAGCATCGAGCGCCAGACGCCGGTGCCGGTCGTATCGCCGAACGGCCCTTCGCCTTTGACGCCGGTGGTCATCTGCGAAAACATCGAGTTGAGAAACATCGCCTCGAACTCCTGCGCCTTGGCGCGGGTTTTCTGCTGCGCCTCGGGCGAAACCTTCTGCAGGGCGTCCGCGAGCTGCGGATCGTTGCGGCCGCTGATCACCGAGGCCCTCGATTTCGCGTACCCCGTGATGCCGTTGATCAGGCTCGTTTCCATCACATCACCTCGATGTCGGCCTGGATCGCGCCGGCGGCCTTGATCGCCTGCAGGATGCTGATGAGGTCGCGCGGGCCGATACCAAGGCCGTTGAGGCCGTCGACGAGCTGCTGCAGCGAGACGCCGTCTTTCACGACCGCAAATTTCTTGCCATCCTCGGAGACGCTGACCCCGGTGCGCGGCGTCACCACGGTTCGGCCGCGCGACAGCGGATTGGGCTGGCTGACTTGCGGGCTCTCCGAGATCGAGACGGTGAGATTGCCCTGCGCCACCGCGACGGTGGCGACGCGAACGTCGCGGCCCATCACGATGATCCCGGAGCGTTCGTCGATCACGATCTTGGCGGCGAGATCCGGATCGACCTGCAATTGCTCGATCTCGGTCAGGAAGGCGACGACGTTGCCCTTGAACTCGGCCGGGATCGACAGCTGCACGGTAGAGGGATCAATCGGCTCGGCGGTCTTGACGCCGAGGAAATCGTTGACCGCAGCCGCAATGCGCTTGGCGGTGGTGAAGTCGGCGTTGCGCAGCGCCAGTCGCACGTTGGGCAGGCGGTTGAGCGCGAATTCGATCTCGCGCTCGATGATGGCGCCGTTGGGGATCCGGCCGTTGGTCGGCACGCCGCGCGTGACGCTGGCGGCGGCGCCTTCTGCGGCGAAACCCGCGATCGCGAGCGAGCCCTGGGCTACCGCGTAGACGTTGCCGTCGGCGCCGAGCAGGGGGGTGACGAGGAGGGTGCCGCCCTGCAGGTTCTTGGCATCGCCGAGCGCGGAGACGGTGACGTCCATCCGCGTGCCCTGGGTCCCGAAAGCCGGCAGATTGCCGGTGACCATGACGGCGGCGACGTTGCCGGTGCGGATGGTGGCGCCGCGGATGTTGACGCCCATGCGTTCGAGCATCGCCTGCAGCGATTGCTTGGTGAAGGGGATGTTGTTCAGCGTGTCGCCGGTGCCGTTGAGGCCGACCACGAGGCCGTAACCGATCAACTGGTTCTGCCGCACGCCTTCGATGTTGGCGAGATCCTTGATCCGCGAGGTCGCCCCTGCGGACGAGGGCGATAGCGCCAGCGCCAACAGCGCGGCGCAGGCCACCCAAATTGCTCTTGCCGAACGGATGCCGGGCATCCTGTGCTCCCCTCGAGGTCATCAACCGGACCGCTGCGCCACTCCCATGACGATGGTCCGCGATTAACTATGCGAGCGCCGTGCCATGTCGGTTCGCTGGAGCAATGCGTTGATGTTGCTTGATATTCTTCAGGGGCAGGACCGCAACGGCTTTCACCACGATGGGCGAAACTGCCGTAGTGCGGCAGATTTTGCCGGGTCGTTTACGCGTCGTTAACCATAGTGAGGCGAAGGTTCCTCCATTCCACCGGTGGGATCACCACGATGCGCATTTACGGACCGAACGGCACCACGCTTGGATCGCCCGCAAGCCACACGCGGCGCACCAGTTCGACCGGCTTCTCGTTGCCGGAGACGCCGGCCACGCCCGAGGAGCCGCGCTCTGCTACAGCGCCCAAGGCCGCCGGCAACATCGATGCGCTGCTGGCCATGCAGGGTGTCGAGGATCCGACCGAACGCCGCAAGCGTTCGGTCGCGCGGGGCAGGGGCGCACTCGACGTGCTCGACGAGCTCAAGATCGGGCTGCTCTCAGGCAACCTCGATGCTTCCACGGTGAACCGGCTGCGCGATGCCGCCGCCAACCTGAAATCTTCCTCCGGCGATCCGGGCCTCGATTCCGTGCTGTCCGAAATCGAGCTTCGTGTTGAAGTCGAACTCGCCAAGGCCGGACAGGTCTAGCTCCTGACGTCATTGCCCGGCTTGAAGCGGGGCATGACAGCGTTGGCTGGTTTCACGCCGCGATCGATTTGCGCTGCGCGTCGTAGCGACGCTGTGCATTCAAGACCTCCTTCAGATTGTTCTCGGCCCAGTCGCGCAAGGGATCGACGGCGCCGGCCAGCGTGGTGCCGAGCGGCGTAATCGAATACTCGACCGTCACCGGCACGGTCGCGATCGCGCGGCGCCTGACCAGCCCGTCGCGTTCGAGCGACTTCAGAACCTGGCTCAACATCTTTTGTGAGATGCCTTCAATGGTGCGCCGCAACGCATTGAAACGCATCGGTTCGTCCCGCACGAGAAGCAGGATGAGGACCGCCCATTTGTCGCCGACGCGGTCGAGGATCTGGCGGGTCGGACAATCGGCGGAATAGGCGTTCGGGGTTTTGGCGCTGGCGGATTTCACGGCGGTTACTCCGGCGTAATCAGGTGACCGAAAAGTGCTCTCTTAACACTTACACGCCGTTCGCTATCTAGTCACCATTGGATACCGCATCAGGCGGTTCGCAAGGGAGACTTCCATGAAAATCGCCGTCATCGGCGCGTCCGGCAATGCCGGCTCACGCATCACCACCGAACTCGCCCGCCGCGGCCACCAGGTCACCGCCATCGCCCGCAATCCCGAACGGATCGCGGCGCAGGCCAATGTCACGGCGACAAAAGGCGACCTCATGGACCAGGTGGGGCTTACCGGCCTGCTGGCCGGCCACGATGCGGCGATCAGTTCGGTCCATTTCCTCGCCAGCGATCCACACAAGCTGATCGCGGCTGCGAGGGATTCGAAGGTGGGCCGTTACCTCGTCGTCGGCGGTGCGGGCAGCCTCGAAACGGACCCTGGCGTCCGGCTGGCGACCACGTCAGGTTTTCCCGTGGCATACAAGGCGGAAGCCGAGAAGGGGGCCGCATTCCTTGACCTGCTCCGCGCCGAAAAGGAATTGAAATGGACCTTTTTGTCGCCTTCGGCCCTGTTCACGGCCGGCGAGCGCACCGGCAGGTTCCGGCTCGGAACCGACCAGCTTTTGACCGCTACCGACGGTAAAAGCTGGATTTCCTTCGAGGACTTCGCAGTTGCACTGGTCGACGAAATCGAGCGGCCGGCCCATATCCGCAGGCGCTTCACGGTCGGCTACTAGACCGGCCGGCCGGCCGATAAGTTTGCCTGTGCAAGGTCTTGGGGCGGTGTTCCCAAGGGGATAGACGATATTGTCTGTCACAACCCTCCGCTATATAAGGCGCGCGCGGACGGACCCTTTTCCGTCCCGCCTTGCACGCGAAGATGGGCTGACCTTGGAAAAGTTGAAAAATTATCGACCCTCCGAAAAAGAGCCTTTCATGAACGATCGGCAGCGCGACTATTTTCGCGCCAAGCTGTTGGCGTGGAAGGACGAGATCCTGAGGGAATCGAAGATCACCCTGCAGACCCTCCAGGAGGAGAACGTCAATCATCCCGATCTGGCTGATCGCGCCTCTTCCGAAACCGATCGCGCCATCGAACTGCGCGCCCGCGACCGCCAGCGCAAGCTGATCTCCAAGATCGACGCCGCGCTGCAACGCATCGAGGACAACACCTACGGCTATTGCGAGGAGACCGGCGAGCCGATCTCCCTGAAGCGGCTGGAGGCGCGTCCGATTGCAACGCTGTCGGTCGAAGCGCAGGAACGTCACGAGAAGCGCGAAAAGGTCTATAGGGACGAGTAGAGTTTGTTCGCAAGCGTAGGGCCGCCGCGCGGTCCGCGCTGCCTTTTGTAGATATGAAAGCCGCCGGCGATGGACAAAATTCTCGCGGCCGCCCAGACCGTCGCTACCGCGCGGCGTAATCGTACGCCGCTAGCCTCGCTTCCGCCTGAACTCGTGCCCGACGACGAGGCGGAGGGTTATCGTATTCAGCGCGCGGTCCACGACCTGATGCTGCCGAACGTCGGCAGCCTGGTCGGATACAAGATCGGCTGCACCAGTCCGGTCATGCAGCAATATCTCGATATCCCTCATCCCTGCGGCGGCGGCGTGTTCGAGAAGGGCGTGCATGAGAGCGGGGCGAAGCTGCGATTCGGCGACTACGTCCGCGTCGGCGTCGAATGCGAGATCGCGGTGCGGCTGGCGCGCAATCTGTCGCCGAGCGAGGAGCCGTTCACCGCGGAGTGGGTAATGGAGGCGATCGAGGCTTATTTCCCCGCGATCGAGATCGTCGACGACCGCTACGTCAAATGGGAAACGATGGGAGCGCCGACGCTGATCGCCGATGACTTCTTCGCCGCCGGCTGCGTGCTCGGCAAACCGGTGGCGCGCACCAAGGCGCCCGACCTGCTCAAGGTCTCCGGCCGCGCGCTCATCAACGGCGACGAAGCCGGCCGTGGCACCGGCGCCGACGTGCTCGGCCATCCGCATAACGCGCTGGCCTGGCTCGCCAACCATCTCGCCGAGGAGGGCAAGGGCCTGCATGCCGGCCAGATCGTGCTGACGGGGAGTCTCGTGAAAACCATGTGGCTCAATGCCGGCGACAAGGTGAAGATGGAGCTCGACGGGCTCGGCTCCGTGACGGCCGATTTTCGGAACTGAGCAAGCCTGATGGCAGAGAGCGTTCCGTCGGTTCTCGAATCCGATGCCAAAGGCGAGATCGCCGACATCTATGCCGACATCCGCAAGGTTCTCGGCACCAGCGTCGTCAACCTGATCTGGCGCAACCTCGCCACCATGCCGGGCGCGCTGGAATGGACGTGGTCGGCGGTGCGTCCGCTCTATCTCGGCGAAGCGCCGCTGCATGCCGAGGCGGTGAGGGCAACGATCGCGCCGCCGGAGTGGCCGGTCTTTTCCGCCGACACCTTGCTCGCGGCCGGCGTCGATGAGACCGAACAGGCGATGATTCGCGACGTGCTCGACAGTTATCAATATACCAACGCGCTCGCGCTGGTCGTTCTGTCGGCGCTGCTGGCGCATTACGACCCGCGGCCGGCCGAAGCCGTCGCGCCGGCCGGCGCCGCGCCGAAGCCATCGGGCGCGAGAATCCCGGAGTTGCCGCCGATGGAAGCGCTGGACCCGGAGGTCGCGGCCCTGGTCGGGGAATTGAACACCTTCGGCGAGGACACCCAGCCGCAGTTGATCGCAAGCATGTACCGGCATCTCGCGTACTGGCCTGCCTATCTGGCGCTGGTGCGCACCATGCTGGTGCCGTTGCAGCAGCAGGGGCGGCTTGATGCGCTCACCCAATCCACCCGCGCGCTCGGGCATGCCCATGGTGCCGTCCTGGCGCGGCAGTTGAAACCGTCCGCGCCGCCGCCGACGCTGCAATCGGCGCTCGATTCATGCCGCCTGTTCGTCGAACACCCGATCGCGCGCATGACCGGAATCTGCGCGCTGATACGGCGGGCGACCACCCGGTGACCGGGGTTGATGACCGGGCGGTGACCGCGGGGTCAGACCGCGCGGCGTCGCCCTGCCACCAGCCCGTAGACGAACAGCACGATGATGGCGCCCACAATGGCGCCGATGAAGCCGGCGCCTTCTCCTGGACTATACCATCCGAGCGCCTGGCCAAGGTAGCTTGCCACGAACGCGCCGACGATTCCCAGAATGGCGGTGAGAATGAAGCCGGACGGCTCGTTGTCGCCGGGCATGATGAACTTTGCAATCACGCCCGCGAGGAATCCGATGATGATCGTCCAGATGATGCCCATTGCGTTATATCCTTCTGATGAAACTTGACAATCCGCCGCTCATGCGGCGGGCAAACGGCCTTCGGGGGTATATTTGTCGACCGCCGACGGAAGCTCGCGCGACAGTCTGGCGAGAAGCTCCTCCTGCGATAGCCCGGTCTGCTGTTCGAGTTGCGCCAGCACGTCGTCTCCAATCGCTCGCTTGAGCTGCGGCGGCGAGACCTCCTTGTTGGGACCCTGCCTGATCCAGGATTCGGCCGTTTCGCCTTCGCCGCTCTGCTTGAACTTATCCAGCAGCTCGCCGAGGCCGCCGCTGAGCAGGCCGCCGACCCCGGCGCCGCCCAGCACACTGCCGAGGTTGCCGCTCTGGGGATCACCAGCGCCCGGCTTCGACTGGTCACCTCCCGCATTGCGAAGCATTTCTGCGATCTTGTCCCGGTTCTGATATCCGGCAATGGCAAGCAGCCCCAACAGGGCTGTCATCGATGGGAATCCGCGGCTCATGGGACACTCCTGTAAGAGTTGAGGCCCTCGGCAACGCCGATCACGGGTTTCGGTTCCATCGCAATGCAAAGCTGCTGCGCCCGGGCGACATCAACCGTCAGAGCGCTTCAATTCAGCCCGGTCCCACAATGACCTGATTGCAGGGCATTCAACCGGCGGTGCATTTCAGCGTTGCGTCGTCCCAGAATGCCCTGATCGCAGTGAAGGGCACGGTGAGACGTTCCGGGTGGGTCGCGGGCCACATGATGACTTCGAAGCGATCGTCCCTCACGATCAGCTGCCTGAACTCGTTCTGCAGGATGATGGTCATCGCATCGGGATATTTCAGCTTGAGGTTATCCGAGATCTTCACGCCTTCGGCCCTGGTCTGGAAGGTGAGATTGACGGGCCGGTTCTCTGCGACGCGCCGCAAGGTTTCGGCGATGGTGTTGCGTGACGCCGCTGTACTGCACGGCTCGGCGGCCGCGGGCGAGGCGGCCGCGATCGCTACCAGCAGGGAAAGCAGCATGCGGATTTTCATGTGATGCCTGAATTGGATTTGTTTCGTTCTCTCGGCGTGGCGTCAGTGGCAGGAGGGCGGATGGAAGGCCTGGTCCTGGTTCGCGACGGGCGGTTGGGGGCCTCTTGGTTCGTTGGGCGACGGTTGCCATATTGGCATACCTCCCGGCAGGCTGGGTATCCAGTCACCTGCGGCCTATCGTTGCAATCGCAGATCCACGTGGTGAACAGGAGATGCGAGACTTGGAGATGCGAGACTCGGACTTCGCCGAGATTTTGCAACGCAGCAGCGCCGAAACTTTAGCGAAAACTTTAACGAAGACGGTGAGGGCGCGACGGCTGGACATGGCTCCGCGATCTCGCGGCTCGAGAGCCCGAGGCTTTACATGAACCTTGTCCCTCGAAGACGGAGGGAGCAGGGAATGCCGGGTGCACGCTGCACCCGCGGTCTCGTGTGCAAAAGCACATGGAAAAACGCACACGAGCATACAGGTACAGTCGGAACACTCCGGCATTCCCTGCGCAATGGCTTTACGGCTTATGCCGCGATCTCCCCGGAGCCGAATTCCTCTGGCCTCCGTCGTTGGCGAATTGGCGGCTGATCAAGCCCGGTCGGGTTGACGCAGCCTCCGCGCAACTTGGCACCAGCAACGGGTGTCGGGACCACACGGTTTTGCCGTACGCAACAACATCGTTCGTCTTGCACGCTGTCGCTCACTCACGAACATCGCCCTGTGAACATCGCTTGCGCGCGCGACGCTGCCGCGTCCACCACGACCTGCCCCAACGTTCGTGACGATGGCCAACGCCCCTCTCTCGGGACAGGATGGCACCGATTTTACAGGTGATTTGCCCGACAGCTTAAGCGGAAAATTTTTCACGCACGGGCTGGACAGGATTTTGAACTGATTTGCCCGACAGGCAAAATTGCCGGCGGAGGGCTTTCGCTATCGTTTCATATGGCTGCCAATGCGCCCCGCCACGACAAGGGCCCATGTCAGATCCTCATCCGAATTCGTGCCGAATAGAGAGTTAGGCACGGAGCGGCTCAGTCGGATGCTTGATCCAGATCAATCCATCAGCGATGAGCGGCGCGGCACTATCGTGCGCTTTTTGGAAAGAGGGCGGCCTCTACACGGCTTCTTCGGGTGCAGAGAAGTGCGTTCATCCCGTCGGGCCGCGTTTCTTAAAGGAAGTCCTGATGTCAGACCCAGCA
>DATCXE010000832.1:0-3939 GCA_036565985.1 Bradyrhizobium sp. | reverse complement strand
CCGCCGTAATCGGTCCCAGCCTCGTGCGCGTCACGCACGACCTGACGATGCCGCTTTACCTTGCGACGTACGCCGCCATTCTTTGCCTGCACATCATCGTTTTCACGATCATGTCCTTCATCAGCTTCCCCCCGGTTGCGGTCTCGGCTGCCGGCGCGGGCCCGGCCGGGATCGCGGCGCCGCCGCGTCCGCTGCGCGTGATTGCCAGCCAGCCGCGCTTCATCGCGTCTGCGATGGCCGGCATGCTGGCGTTCGGCACGATGTCCTTCATCATGAGCGCCTCGCCGCTGGCCATCGTCGGCTGCGGATTCCCGCACGCAGAAGCCCATTGGGTGATCTTCATGCACGTGCTGGGCATGTTCGTGCCGTCTTTCTTCACCGGCAATCTGATCAACAGGTTCGGCGCCACGACGGTCATGTCATGGGGTGTCGTGCTCATGCTGGTCGGTGTCGTTGCGGCGCTTTCAGGCATGACGGAATGGAATTTCCGCTTGGCGCTCACGGTCAACGGGGTCGGCTGGAACTTTCTGTTCGTCGGCGCAACCGCGCTGGTGACGACGTGTTATCGTCCGAACGAGCGCGGCAAGACTCAAGCGTTCAACGACCTGCTGGTCTTCAGCACCACCGCAACGTCGAGCTTCATGGCAGGCTTTCTGCAGGATCGATGGGGCTGGCAGCCCCTCAACTGGTTTTCTGTGCTGCTGATGATGGCCGCCGCCGCAGCCGTCATGTGGCTCCGCTATCAGCGTGCATCGCTGAGCCCCGCTCACTAGCGAGGTAGGCTGGAGGAGGCCGCGGAGAGCGCGGCTTTCCGGGATCGCCGGCCCAACTGTCCTGTTGCTGTCGTTATTTCCTTCGTTCCCACTGCATGAATTTATCAAGCAGCGCATCGGGCCTGTCGGCGCCATTTCTCGCCGTTGCGGCGGTGGGGTCGGAAACAGCAGATTCCTGGCTGTCGTTTGCCTGCCCTTTTTGAAACTGCGAGAACCCTTGCAGCAGCGCCCGGGAGTCTCCGGACGTCACTTCAGCCGGTGTTGCCTGCGCGGGCGTGGAAATGGAAACGGCGAGTTCCGAGGGGTCGGTTTTTGACGTCGGAAACACGTTGAACAGCACCAGCGCCACGATCACGGCGATACCCATCGCCGCGACAACTCCGCCCACAGTGGCAAGCAGCAGGCGTCGCGGCCGGCGTTCGTAGGCGAGCTGGGACTCCAGCGGGCGGGAGAATTTGGTGAAGGCTTCCTCGCGCATCTCATCAAACCGGGACAAGGAGGCCGGAGGAAAATGGTCTGATCTCGGCTGCGAGGTCGTGCCGGATCGTGGGTCCGCCGTGCCGCGCATCGAGCGTGGCGCGTAATACAGGGGATCTTCAGGGTTATCGCGGTTGGGATGGTCGTTCGGGCCGACGAAACTCATTTAAGCTACTCCTCACACTGCCAGATCCTCGCATCGGATTATCGTTGCCGCGCCGGTCCCCTGGTGTGGGTGGCTGCTGAGCAGCCCGGCTTTGATCTTGTAGCAACTCCGGCGGTCGGCCTTCAAGGTGCGTTTTGGTCTACCTGCACCCCCGCCGGGAATGTGCGAGTGGATGGCTTGGCGGCCTTTGGCTTGAGCGCTCTTCGCTTCATTGTCGCGGTTTGCTTCTTGTTGGGCGCAGGCGCCTGTGGTCGCTTGCCTGGTTCGTTGGCTTTCATGTTCGCTGCCCCGCTCGCAAATCGCTTCAAACGATAGTCTGTCCGCCCCGGTCATTGGAAGACTGGGCCGAGTTTTCGCGGGTGTGAAGTCAAAAGCGCAACTTTTCGTTCAGGAACACCGTGAGTGTTGCGAATCAGAGACAGAAAGGCGCGCTGCATGGCACAGAGCGGCGAGGGAAGCAGTCAGCCCCGCGCAAGCAGCCTTTTTGGCGCGATCGCATGAGCCGCGAATGACCGACCAGCGACGGATTGCACATTCAAGAGCCGCCCGCCCGTCTCGACTTGGAACCCCGGTACCTCTAACGTTCCGGCAATAGCAACGGGGCGAGAAATGGCAAAGAAAACCGTGGTTAAACGGAAGAGTGGCGCAAAAAAAGCAGCGCCGAAGAAGTCGATGAAAAAGTCCGCCGGCCGCATGGGCGCAGGCGCGAAGGCACAGAAGAAGGCAGTGTCACGAAAGCCCGCCAAAGGGCGGCCGCCGAAGGGGCCGGTTTGGCAATGGTCAGCGCTGGAGACGGCCGCCGCTATCCGATCTGGGGCGATTTCCTCGACGGAAGTCGTGGAAGCCCATATCGCGCGAATGCGTGATGTCAATCCAAAGCTCAACGCGGTTGTCGTTGACCTGTCGGAGGACGCGCTCAGGGCGGCGAAATCCGCTGATAATGCCCGGGCAAAGCAGAGAGAACTCGGCCCGCTGCACGGCGTGCCGATCACCATCAAGGAGAACGTGGACTATGAGGGGCGGCCCAACCCCAACGGGGTGGCCGCGCAGATGAACATCATCGCGCCCTCCGACTCACCCGTCGTGCGCAACTTCAAGAAAGCGGGCGCAATCGTTATCGGCCTGACCAACACGCCCGAATTCTCGTTCCGCGGCTTCACGGAAAATCCGCTGCACGGACTGACGCTCAATCCGTGGGATCCCGACATCACGTGCGGCGGCTCGTCGGGCGGCGCCGGCGCCGCGGTGGCCGCCGGTATCGGAACCATCGCGCACGGCAACGATATCGGCGGTTCGCTGCGCTGGCCGGCACACTGCAACGGCGTCGTGACCATCAAGCCGACGCAGGGCCGTATCCCGGCCTACAACGAGAGCGCCGTGGCCGAGCGGCCGATGCTCGCCCATCTGATGTCCGCGCAAGGACCTTTGGCGCGCAGCGTAGGCGATGTCAGGATGGCGCTCGAAGCGATGAGCCAGCGCGACCCGCGGGACCCCTGGTGGGTCCCGGCGCCGCTGGCCGGGCCGAAGCCGAAGGGGCCGATCAAGGTGGCGCTCGCGAGGCTGCCCGACGATATGGACGTCGATCCTTCGGTGCATGCGGCGCTCAGGCAGGCAGCCGACGCACTCGAGCGTTCGGGCTATCGCGTCAGCGAGGTCGAGGTGCCCGACATCAGCGGCGTCTGGCAGACATGGTGCGACATCATCACCAACGAAACCGCGGTGCTGCAGGAAGCCGCGATGCTGAAGGTGACTTCGGCCGATTTCCATGCCGCCTGGAGCGGTATCAAGGCAAAGGCCAACACGGTCGACCTGCAGGGCTGGATGCGCGCCACGGCCACGCGCAACACGCACATCCGTGCCTGGCAGTTGTTCGTCGAGGAGTATCCTGTCGTGCTCGCCCCGACCACGGTGAAGCCGACGCCCGGCCCGCGCGAAGATACGATCAGCGCGGAGCGCACGCGCGAACTGTTCTGGAACGACCTGCGTTTCATCTCCGCGATCAACGTGCTCGGCCTTCCCGGCGCCGTCGTGCCCGTAGCGCTGCATGAGGGCAAGCCGATCGGCGTGCAGTTGATCGCGGGACGCTATCGCGAGGATCTCGCACTCGATGCGGCGGCGGCAATCGAGAAGCGGGCGGGAACGCTGATGTCCCTTCTATGGGAGAAGATGGGTTGAGGCTGTTGGCCGTCATTTGCACGGTTGGCCGGCACGAGATCCAGCTTTCAAAATTTCTCGTGCTCGCCAGTCACTGTTAACCCTGTGTTAAGAGATCGTCGGCCGCGACGGGCCGAGTTTCGATTTTCTGAGGTAATCTCCCACTCGCAATGGATCCAGCGAGTGGGGGCTCAATGTGATCAGGACTGTTTGGCTCGGCCTGGCATTTCTTGTTGTCCTGGCTGGCGTAAGTTCTTTCAAGTTTGCTTTTGGTCATTTCGATCTCGCCTACGCTTCGGTCATCGCGCGTTCAGAGCCCGATGGCGCAGCGGTTATAAATTCGGTTCAGGAAACTCTCACGGAAGCAGA
>DATCXE010000816.1:0-3408 GCA_036565985.1 Bradyrhizobium sp. | reverse complement strand
GGCGACGCCTTCATTCCCAATCCAGTCTCGAACGGCCCGTGGGACCCGAACTCGATGCACGGTCGCGTCGTGATTGGGCTGCTGGCCCACGCGATCGAGGAGCGTCACGGCTCCGACGAATTCGTCCCGGCCAGGCTGACGGTCGACATGTTTCGATTGCCGAATATCCAGACACCGGTGGACGTCACCACGAGACTGATCCGCGACGGCATGCGCATCAAGGTGGTGGAAGCGGAATTCTTCTCCGGCGGCACCGCCATGGCGCGCGCCTCCTGCCAACTGTTGCGCCGAACGGAAAATGCGCCGGGCAATGTCTGGTCGCCCGCGAACTGGGACGCGCCGTTGCCCGACACGATCCCGGCCCCGACTGACCCCAGGCTCGGCATGAACGGCAAATGGACGACGCGGCCGATTATAGGCCACATGGGCTCGCTTGGGCCGCGGCGATTGTGGATGAGCGAGGTCCGCGAGTTGGTCGAGGGCACGCCGATGTCGCCGTTCGTCCATGTCGCAACCGGCGCGGATTTCGCCAGCCCCTTCGCCAATGCCGGCGACAAGGGCCTCGGCTACATCAACAGCGACGTCACGATTTACTTGCATCGCCTGCCGGTGACGCGCTGGATCGGCTTCGACGTGGTGAACCATCACGCCAGCGACGGCATCGCGATCGGCGAGTGCTGGCTCTATGACGAAAAGGGTCCGATCGGGACATCGACGGTGGCGGCACTTGCACAGCGCAAGCCGATGACCAACGTGCCGCCGCCGTGAGGTAAGGCGCGCCCAACTTTCACATCGTCATTCCCGGGCGTGCGCAGCACGAACCCGGAATCCATTTCTCCTCGGCTGACCGGCCCGATGGATTCCGGGCTCATCGCTGCGCGATGCCCCGGAATGACGAAGAATGAGCGGAATCTCACACCAGATGCCGCTTCATCTCCGGCCGCGCCTTCAGCGCCGCGCCCTGCTTGGCGACGATCTTGGCGATGCGCTCGGGCGCGAACTTGATATCTACGAACGCCGGCGCGGTGTTGGCGACCTCGTGATATTCCAGGATCTTGCCGTCGCGCAGTTGCATGATCGCGACGCCCTCGAACATCGCCCGCGCGCCCTCGGCCTCCGGCAACGTCGAACGGTAGCTGAACGTGTAGCGCGCATAGAGCGTGTGACCGTCGCTGACGGGCGTGTGCATGTCCCAGCGGAAATCGGTGGCGGTGCGGTAGAACCAGTCGTCGATCATCTCGGCGATTTTGGCTCGGCCTTCGAACGCGCCATAGAACACGTCGTGATAGACGCCGTCTTCGGTGAACAGTTCCGCAAACGCCTTGCCGTTGCGCTGTTCGACGGCATCGCAGAATGCGCGGAGCATGGTGGAAGTGTTCATGGTGGTTTCTCCCCGGTCGCGGTCGTCATTCCCCGCGAAGGCGGGGAATCCAGTATTCCAGAGACAGCGCCGTTAATCGATAGGCCGCGGCGTACTGGATCATCCGCCTTCGCGGATGATGACACCGAGAGCTGCGGAACGAACTCACCCCATCTCCGCTACCGCCGCCATGATCCGCGCAATATCCTGCGGACGCGACAGGCGGTGATCGCCGTCCTGGATCATGGTCAGCACCACGTCCTCGGCCGGCAGGCGGTGCGCCAGCGCAAAGGCGTGCTGCCAGGGCACATCGGGATCCTGCGCGCCCTGCAGGATGCGCACCGGGCATCCGACCTCGATGGCGCTGCCGAGCAGCAGATGGTTGCGGCCCTCCTCGATCAGCGCGCGCGTGATCGGATAGGGCGTGCCGTCGCCATACTCCGACGGCCGCAGCCACATCCCCTTGGTCGTGATCTCCTCGCGGATCGCTTCCGAGAAATTGTTCCACATCAGTTGCTCAGTGAAATCGGGCGCCGGCGCGATCAGCACCAGCCCGGCGAGCGTCGCGGCCGTGGCCTGGCGCTTGGCGATCGCCCGCGCCAGCAACAGCGCCATCCAGCCGCCCATCGAGGAGCCGATCACGACCTGCGGCCCGCGGCAGAACTGCTCGAACACCGCAACGCTCTCCTCCAGCCAGCGCCCGATGGTGCCGTCGATGAAGGCGCCACCCGATTCGCCATGACCGGAATAGTCGAACCGGACACAGGCGCGGCGGTGTGCCGCGGCCCATTCGTCCAGCGCCAGCGCCTTGGTGCCCCCCATGTCGGAATTGAAACCGCCGAGCCAGAACAGCCCGGGCGCACCGCTTGTGCTGCCGGGCGCACCACTTGTGCTGCCCGGCGAGCCGCCTGCACGGGCGCGCACCGCGATCCGGCGGCGGCCGTCACCCTCCCCTACCTCGATAAATGCCGGTTCCTGGTCGATTGCAGCTGAATTGGTCATGGATTTGTCGCTCCCACCCGCTGCTTGTCCGCGAGCACGCCTGTCCGGTCAAGCAAGGCTCGACCGTCCTTGCGGATCAGGCTGCCACGCAATATTTGCAGGAGGTGATCAAAATGCCTCGCATTTGACGGTTTTCGGGCGCAGACAGCGAGTTCGCTTGCCCCGCGCCGCGTATTGCTTCAAAATATAGCCCTTCCTTCACAACTTCGGAGAGTTACCCATTCGCCGTCCCAACAGAGCCCCGCCCGCCGCAACCAAAGACGGGCCGCGCACCAATGATGAAATCCGCAACGCACAGATCCAGCTGATCGATCAGACCGGCCTCAACCACGGGACGGTCGAAACCGTGGTCGCCGTCAAGATGGCCCTCGAAGCGGGCATGGATCTCGTCGAGATTTCGCCGAACAACAATCCTCCCGTTTGTAAAATTATGGACTACGGGAAGTTCAAGTATTCGGCACAGAAGAAAGCCGCCGAGGCCCGCAAGAAACAGAAGATCGTCGAGATCAAGGAGATCAAGCTGCGGCCGATGATCGACGATCACGACTACGACGTGAAGATGCGCGCGATGCAGCGGTTCTTCGAGGAAGGCGACAAGGTCAAGATCACCTTGCGCTACCGTGGCCGCGAAATGGCGCACCAGGAAATCGGCACCAAGCTTTTGGACAAGGTCAAGGCCGACGTCGCTGAGTTCGCCAAGGTCGAGCAGGACGCGCGCTTCGAGGGCCGCCAGGTCGTGATGGTACTGGCGCCGCGCTGATTCGGATAAACCGAATTTGTCTGATTTGAAGCGGCCCGTCGGATGACCCGGCGGGCCGCTTTCTTGGCCTCGGTGCGTTCCCCGCGGTGCTGCGCACCGCGTCCGGGACACGGAACATGGCGCGGTTCATCGTTGCCAATTGGCGCTTCCTCTGCCATAAGCCCAACCTTCATCGCCCGGCTGATCAAGGGCTGCCGTGTCGATGTCCGTGCGGGTTGCCTCATTTTTGAGAAAAACCTGAGCACTTTCAACGCTCTAACGAGCATTTTAAGCCGCAAAAGCGCCC
>DATCXE010000800.1:0-3567 GCA_036565985.1 Bradyrhizobium sp. | reverse complement strand
CGGCCTTCGCGCAGAACCAGCAACTCGCCGTCGATGGCGCCGGGCAGATGCAGCGACGGTACGAGATCGGGAAAGCTTTTCGTGATGTCCTCGCCGGTGCGCGAATAGAGCCGCGCCTGCAGATGGCCGCGCTCGTCGGGGCCCGAGACCGCCTGCACGCGAATGCCGTCCCATTTCCATTCCGCAATGAAATCGCCGGGATCGAGACTGGCGAAATCCGCATCCTCGATCGCATGTGCCAGCATCACAGGTCGGAATGGCGCGGGATCGCGGTTGACCGGCTTGTCGCCACGGCCTTCCAGCCAGGCGAACAGGTCGAGGTAAGGCGGTGCAAGCCCCGGCCAGATCAGTTCGACCTCGTGCGGATCCTTGTCGCCGAGCGCGGCGGCCGCAGTCTTGGCAAGCCGCGCCGAAATCCCGATCCGCATCGCGCCGGTGACAAGCTTCAGCAGCGCCCAGCGGCCGGTCTCGTCGAGTTCGTCGAGCCAGCGCGCGAGTTGCTTCGGCAGTTCGGTCTTGCCGAGCGTGCGCAACGTCGTGACGACCTCGGAGAGGGTAGGCGGCGGCGGGTTGTTGTGGCCGGCGATCGCGACCTTCGGCCACATCAGCGCGACCGTTTCCGATAGGTCGCCGACGTAATCATACGACAATCCAAACAGCACCGGGTCGGTGCGATCCGTGATCAGGTCGCGGATCAGCCCCGGCTTGGCATGCTTGAACGACAGCGCGCCGGTCAGCGCGGCGAGGGCGTAGCCGCGGTCGGGATCGGGCGTATCGCGAAAATAGGCGGTGATCAGCCGCAGCTTGTTGTTGCGGCCGAGCTCATAGGCGAGGCGATCGAGCAGTTCGGCGAAGCGGTTCATGCCTCGGCCTCGTCGGCCGCGACGGCTTCGCTCTCCTCCTCGTCGCCATAGCCGACGAGATCGAGCGGCCGCGCGGCAAGCCCGCGCGCCTTGCACCAGTGCACCAGCGCGTCTTCTTGGCCGTGCGTGACCCAGACTTCGCCGGCGCCGGTGGCTTCGATGGTCGCGGTCAGGCCATCCCAGTCGGCATGATCCGAAATTACCAGCGGCAGTTCGACGCCGCGCTGACGGGCACGCGCCCGCACCCGCATCCAGCCCGAGGCAAACGCCGTGACCGGATCGGGGAAACGCCGCGTCCAGATATCGGACGTGGCCGATGGCGGCGCCAGCGTGATGGTGCCGGCGAGGTCGGCCTTCTTCATGCCCCTGACCGGGCGCAACTCGCCAAGCGCGATGCCACGGCTTTCATAGTAATGCGTGATCTTTTCCATCGCGCCATGCAGGTGCACCGGCGCGTCGTAGCCGGCCTCACGCAGCAGCGCGATGACGCGCTGCGCCTTGCCGAGCGAGTACGCGCCGACGAGGTGCGCGCGTTCCGGAAACAGCGTGACCGATGCCAGCAGCTTCTTCACCTCATCCGCCGCGTTGCCGTGACGAAACACCGGCAGGCCGAAGGTCGCCTCGGTGATGAAGACGTCGCACGGCACCACTTCGAACGGCGCGCAGGTCGGGTCGCTAGCGTCCTTGTAGTCGCCTGACGCGACAATGCAGGTTTCCTTGCAACTCACCGCGACCTGCGCCGAGCCCAGCACGTGGCCCGCGGGATGAAATTTGACTTTGACGTCGCCGAGCTGGATTTCTTCGCCATAACGAATGGCCTGTGTGCTGCGAGCGAAATTATCCCCGTAGCGCAGCTGCATCATGTCGAGCGTTTCCCGGGTGGCGAGAACCGCGCCGTGGCCGGGCCGTGCGTGATCGGAATGGCCATGAGTGATCACCGCCCGCTCGACCGGCCGCACCGGGTCGATATGGAAGCCGCCGGGCTTGCAGCAGAGGCCGGCGGGGACCGGCATCAGGATGTCTTGTGGGCGCATGCCTCTTATATAGGCCGTCCCGCTGCGATGTTTAGTCGGCGGTGTTGGGTCATCATGCGCGGGCTTGACCCGCGCATCCATCTTTTGAAAAGTCCTTGCCTTGATGGATTGCCGGTCCGATTCCGGCAGTGACGAGCCCGGTTCCTGAAATGCGTGCCCGCCTGTTTCTCTCCTCCGGCGATCTGGTGGCTGACCGCCGGTTTGATTTCGCACGCGATTTGCAATTGAAGGGCGATTTGGCCGCCGCCGCCGATCTACTGATGCAGGCGATCGAACTGGCGCCGAATTTCACCTCCGCATGGTTCACCCTCGGCAGCATCCGCGAAGAACTTGGCGAGCACCGGGCGGCGCTTGCGGCGTATCAAAAGGCGCAGGCCAGCGATCCCGCCGACCGTCACGGGGCCGGGCTTCGATTGATGCGGCTTGGCGCAGAGCCCGTGTCCGGTATGCCGCAGGCGTATGTGCAAACGCTGTTCGACCAGTATGCGCCACGGTTCGAAGCCTCGCTGGTCGGTGATCTCGGCTATCGCGGCCCGGCACTGCTGTTCAAGGCCGTGCTGTCGGTGCGATCGGCCGCCCGCAAGCCGGCGTTGTTCAACCACGCCATAGATCTCGGCTGCGGCACCGGGCTGGTGGCGGGCGCCTTCGCCCGCACGGTCGATCGTTTCATCGGCGTCGACCTGTCGCCGCGCATGATCGAGCGGGCGCGCGCCACCTCGCTCTATGCGGAGCTGGAGGTCGCCGACATGTTGCAGGTTCTGCGCGCGCGGCCGGATGCCAGCGCGGATCTAATTCTTGCTGCGGACGCGATGATCTATGTCGCCGATCTCGCGCCCGTGCTTGCGCAAGCCGCGCGCGTGCTTGCGCCGGGTGGCTTGCTGGCTTTCACCATTGAGACTCATTCCGGCGAGGGCGTCATCATCGGCCAGGGGCTGCGCTACGCCCATGCCGCGCCTTACGTGCGCGCTGCGGTTGAGGGGGCAGGGCTCGGATTATCCCTGCTTGAAGATCGCTCCGCCCGCAACGAGGACAACGCGCCGGTGCCTGGCCTGGTCGTGGTCGCCGCGAAAACTTGAGTCTAGGCGCTACCCGGCTGACGTATGGCGGCATTGCGTGCGACATGTGAGCTATTGCCACTGACGCCGGAATGTCTGATCAAGGCTCCCAAATCAGGGAGAAACAACAATGAAGAACAAACTGACGCGGCGCGAATTCGGCGCCACCACGCTTGCCACCGTGCTTGCCTCCGCGATGCCGGCGCCCTTCGTCTGGGCACAAGAGAAGAAATATGATCCGGGGGCGAGCGACACCGAAATCAAGCTCGGACAGACGGTTCCCCATTCCGGTCCCGGCTCGCTCTACGGTGTGCTCGGCCGGGTCGGCGAGGCCTATTTCCAGATGCTGAACGAGAAGGGCGGCATCAACGGCCGCAAGGTGAAGTTCTTCAGCATGGACGACGGCTACAGCGCGCCGAAATGCGTCGAGGCGACGCGGCGTCTGGTCGAGCAGGAGGAAGTGCTGGCGCTGTATGGTTCGCTCGGCACCGCGCCGCAGACCGCCGTGCACAAATATCTCAACTCGAAGGGCGTGCCGCAGCTGCTGCTCAACACCGGCGCGTCGAAATGGAACGATCCGAAGAACTTCAAATGGACCATGGCGGGCCTGCCGCT
>DATCXE010000783.1:0-2954 GCA_036565985.1 Bradyrhizobium sp. | reverse complement strand
GGCAATCCGGCTTCCTTGAACAGCTGCATGAGGAAGTGCGCGCTGTACACGGCGGTACTGGCCGGCTTCCACAACACCGTGTTGCCGCACAACGCGGGCGCGGTCGGCAGGTTGCCGGCGATGGAGGGGAAGTTGAACGGCGACACCGCGAAGACGAAGCCTTCCAGCGGCCGATGTTCCAGCCGGTTCCACATGCCTTGGGAACTCTGCGGCTGCTCGCGCAGCAACTGCTCGTAGAACGCGACGTTGAAGCGGAAGAAGTCGATCAATTCGCACGCGCTGTCGATTTCGGCCTGGTGCGCGGTCTTGCTCTGGCCGAGCATGGTAGCCGCATTGAGTACGTCGCGATAGGGCCCCGCCAGCAGGTCCGCGGCCTTGAGGAACACCGCCGCGCGCGCTTCCCAGGGCAGGGCAGCCCAGCCCTTCTGCGCACGCAACGCCGCGTCGATCGCCGACTGCACTTCTGCCGTGCCGCCCTGATGGAAATCGCCAAGCACATGCGCATGCCGATGCGGCATCACCGCCTGTCCGAGCTTGCCCGTCCGCACATCCTTGCCGTCGATGACCAGCGGCATCTCGATCTTGTCGGCCGACAGTTCCGCCAGTTTCGATTTGAGGCTCGCGCGCTCGGGTGAACCTGGCGCGTAGGACTTGACCGGTTCGTTGACGGGAACGGGAACTTTGGAGATGGCGATGGACATGACGGGCTCCGGAACGCGAAACGCCTATTGTAAACGCCGCCGATTTTTCGCCCCCAGGACATGTTCCGGAGAGCTCCCTGTAGGAGCGCCCCATGGGCGCGATGCGATAGGCCGCATGGATCGAAGACGCCCCGAACCCTGCCTACGGTCGAGTTCAAGAATCGCGCCCATGGGGCGCTCCTACAGAAAGCCGCGGGCTCGGGCAATCCCGTGGGGTGCAAAAAGCGAATCGGCATTTGCACCGCATTTGCGCCGATGCCAGTTACCCGCATCGGCGAAACATTCTGCGGTTATTGCACCCTACGGAGTTCCAGCACTGGCGAACAACTCGGCTTGCGGGTCGAACTCCGCGGGATCGGTGAAGCCCGACAACGCCACGCCGACCAGCCGATAACGCGTGCGCGAGGGCAGGTTGACGCGCTCGCGCAGCGCGCAGGCGGTTTCGACCAGTGCCGCGAGCGATGTTGGCCGCGCGGCCGGCGTCAGGCTGCGGGTGAGGATATGGAAATCGCTGGTCTTGAGTTTCAGCACCACGGTGCGCGCCAGCCGGTCGGGATTCTGCTGCAGTTCGCGTTGATAGCCGGCCCAGGTTTTTTCCGCGAGCCGCACGATGTGCGGTGCGAGCTCGTCCAGGTGCAGGTCCTGCGCGAAGGTGTCTTCGGCGGAAACCTGCAGCGTCGGCCGCTCCGATACGACCGGATGATCGTCGATGCCAAAGGACAGTTCGTGCAGGCGACGGCCCCAGCGTCCGAAACGCCGTTCGAGATCCTCCAGGCCGAAGCCGCGCAGGTCGCCCACCGAACCGATCCCGAGCCCGGCGAGTTTCGCCTCCATCACCTTGCCGACGCCGGGCAACCGGCCGACCGGCAGCGGCGCGAGGAAGTCCTCGACCTGGTGCGGACGAACGACGAACAATCCGTCGGGCTTGCGGAAATCCGATGCGATTTTCGCGATGAACTTGTTCGGCGCGACGCCGGCCGATGCGGTGAGCCGGGTCTCTTCGCGAATCGCCATGCGGATCGCTTCGGCGATTGCGGTTGCCGACGCCAGCCCACTCTTCGACGTGGTGACGTCGAGATATGCCTCGTCCAGCGATAGTGGCTCGATCAGATCGGTGTGGCGCGCGAAGATGTCGCGCACCTGTCGTGACACTGCCTTGTAGCGCGCGAAGTCGGGCGGCACGAACACCGCCTGCGGACACAGGCGCTCGGCGCGCACGGCCGGCATCGCCGAATGCACCCCGAACGTGCGCGCCTCGTACGAAGCCGCGCAGACCACCGATCGGTTACCCCGCCATGCCACCACCACCGGCTTGCCACGCAACGAGGCATCGTCGCGCTGCTCGACCGAGGCGTAGAACGCGTCCATGTCGACGTGGATGATTTTGCGGAGCGGGGCGGTCACGGGGCAATTCTAGGGAAAATCGACGCCGTCTCCGGCATCTGATCCGCGCCGCCAAAGCGACGGCCCAGCCCGGGCGCCGCGGTGGCTGGCTTTGTTCCGGCCGGGCCACCTGCAGGCGGCATTGCTGCCATTCGAAGCGCCATCAATGGCGTTCAAAGCGCCACCAGCGCCCCAAAAAGGGGCAATCGTGAGGGTCCGGACCACATGCGGGGCGCTTGTTGCGGCATCGTTGCGGGCCAAAACGCCATCGATGGCGAAAAAAGCGGCAACGTTGCAGCTTGAAGCGGCAACGATGCGGCAAGAAGTGTCATGCATGGCGCTTTCTTCGGCACGGTTGCCCCTTTTTGGGGCATTGGATGCACATGAAGCGGAGGTCAATGCAAATTAGAGCTTCGTGGAAGCCCGTTCGGACGTCTTCACGAGGCGGCTTCCTCACGCGATTCCGCGGTCGGCGTGGTGATCGCGACTGACGTCGCTCCTACGAAGAGCGGCAAGCGTCCCGCTTGCGCCCGCCATCCAGCTGTTGGATATCGCCGCTTTCGTCCGCAGCGTCTCGGACGGCTTTCGTCAGACCACTCCAGTTCCGTAGAACACACCGATCACGACCAGCACCGCCAGCGTCTTGATCAGGGTGATCGCGAAGATGTCGCGATAGGACTGGCGGTGGCTCAGGCCGGTGACCGCGAGCAGGGTGATCACGGCGCCGTTGTGCGGCAGCGTGTCCATGCCGCCGGACGCCATCGCCGCGACGCGATGGAAGACTTCCAGCGGAATTCCGGCCGCATGCGCGTTGGCGATGAAGGTATCGGCCATCGCGGCGAGCGCGATGCTCATGCCGCCGGAGGCGGA
>DATCXE010000815.1:0-9594 GCA_036565985.1 Bradyrhizobium sp. | reverse complement strand
CAGGCGATGCCGACATGGCGGCCATCCTGGCGGAGACATCGCGGTTGGGGCATCTCCTGTTCGACCGGGCGATGAGCGATCAGCAACGTGACCGGTTCCTTCCCAAATTCACCACCGACGACCGCTATCACCTCGCCTTCGCAGCCCATGAAGCCGATGCCGATACGCGGCTGGGCATTAACTATCATCGTCCTGCCGCCACCGCGCCGGCGATAAAGACCACCGCCATCAAGGCAAGCAACGGCGAGTGGATCGTGAACGGCAGCAAGGATTGCGTCGCCAACGCGCCGATCGCGGCGCTGTTCGCCGTTTTGGTCCGAATTCCGGGACGGGACGACCCCTGCCTGATGCTGGTGCCGGCGGACACGCCCGGTCTCACCGTGCGCGCACACGACAAAGCCTGGCCGCACGGCGCCCACGGCGATGTCACGTTCAAGGATTGCCGCGCGCCGGCCGCCAACCTGCTCGACGGCGAGGCCGTGGCGCTGCTAACCGGCGCCAATGTGCCGGGCCGCGGCATTCCATTATTTCAGGCGATCAATCTCGGCATCGGTCGAGCGGCCTACGAAGCCGCGCTCGACTATGCCGGGCTACGGGTGCAAGGCGGACGCCCGATCATCCAGCACCAGGCCATCGCCACCAAGCTCGCGGACATCGCCATCCGTCTGGAAATGGCGCGCACGGCGGTCTGGCAGGCCGCCTGGGCATCCGACCACCTCGACGCTTATGCCAACGGGAGCCTGTCGGACCTGCCGTTGCAGACCGTAGCGCAGGTATTCACCTCGGAAGCGGTCATGAAGGCGGCAAAGGACGCCGCGGAAGTGTTCGGCGCCATGGGCGTGATGCGCGATATGCCGCTGGCAAAATACATCCACGACGCCCGCGTTTGCCTCCATAGCGGCGACGGCAATGGAGACGCGAGGCTGCGCATCGCCGAGCAGATCGCCGGCTACCGCCGCGCCGAAGCGGCCACATTGGCGATGGCCGGGGAATGAGCCCAACCACGAATTTCAGGTGAGGATGCTTGCCATGGATTTCACCCTGAGCAACGAGCAGCGTTCCTGGCAGATGGCGGCGCGTAAATTCGCCGCGGAAGAAATCCGCCCCATATCGCTCGAGCGCGACGCCATCCCGACGGCACGCGAGACCTTCGATTGGGAGATTATCAAGAAGGGCTCCAAGCTCGGCTTCCGCACGATGGCAGTGCCGAAGGAATGGGGCGGCCACGGCACCGATTTCGTCACGCAGGCGCTGGTGATGGCGGAGCTGGCGAAAGCCGACAGTGCGATCTCCAAGGCTTTCAGCCAGAACTGGAAATGGAGCCATTTGATCTCGGCCGCCTGCACCGAGGAACAGAAGCAGCGCTTCCTCAAACCCTTTTTGGAGGACGACACTTACCTGCTCGGCAAGGGCATCACCGAGCCAGGCGCGGGCTCCGACAACCGCCTGCCACCAGAGGACGATCCAAAGGCAGGCCTTCGGCTCAAGGCCGTGCGCAACGGCGACGAGTGGATCCTCAATGGCGAGAAGACCTTCATCGCCAATGCGCCGGTCGGCAAACTGTTCTTCATCGACGCTCGCACCGATCCCAACGCGCCGCTCAAGCAAGGCACCACCATGTTCCTGGTGCCGCGCGATACGCCCGGCTTTCGCATCGGCAAAGTGTTCAACAAGAGCGGCTGGCGCTTTTATCAAAACGGCGAGATGATCTTCGAGAACGCTCGGGTGCCGCACGCAAACGTCGTCGGCGAGGTGAACGGCGCGACACGCAAGACCGGCGGCCGCGGCGGCGACACCACCGGCGGTGATATCTTCGGCGACCTCGAACTGTGCGCCAACGCGCTCGGCATCTGCGACGATGCCTGCGAGACGGCGATGCGCCACGCAAAGACCGCGACACAGGGTGGACAAATCCTGTTCGCGCAACAGACGGTGCAACTCCAGATCAACAAGATGTATATGCTGACCGAAGCCTTGCGCTCTTTCGTCATGCGCGTTGCCTGGGAGCACGACATGAAAATCCACTCCTGCAACGCCGGCCTGGCGATGAATTTCTCCACCGACGTCGTTCAGGAGGTGACCGAGCTCTACATGGAGGTGCGCGGCGCGCAAGGCTGCGTGATGGACCCGCACACGGACAAGCTGGTGCGTGATTCCTTCATCTGGAGCCATCTGGCCGGCGACAATGTTCAGCGCATGAAAGTGGCGCGACGGCTGAGCTAGCCCCCGGGCGCCCCCTACGGGATACAGCAAGGCAAATACGCGCAGGTCGGGGTTCGCCTTGCCGACCATCCTGCCCAACGTATCGGATGATGGCTTCGGCTTGACGAGCTAGGCCAAAAGGGTGCCACCTGAACATACGATGACCCGCCAATCGAAAGCGACAGCCAAGCGGCCGTCCGGGTGGCAGCGCGACCCGGAAGGCATGCGCAAGCGCATCCTGAGCGCGGCGACCGCGGAATTCGCGCGCCACGGCTATGGCGGCGCGCGCGTCGACCGCATCGCCAAGACGGCTGGCGCCAACAAGCGCATGCTCTATTACCACGTGGGCAAGAAAGACGCGCTCTATCTCGCCGTGCTCGAAGGCGCCTATGAGCACATTCGCGCCGCCGAACGCGTGCTCAATCTCGAGGAACTCGGCGCCGAGGAGGCGATCGTCCGCCTGCTCACCTTCACCTGGCAATATTACATCGACAATCCGCAGTTCATGGCGCTGCTCAACGTGGAGAACCAGCACCGCGCCCGCTACCTGCGGCGCTCGCGCAAGGTGAAGGAACTGCACTCCCCCTTCGTCGCCCTGATCGCCGACATCTTGCGGCGCGGCACGGCGCGCGGCGAGCTGCGCAAAGGCATTGATCCGGTTCAGCTTTATATCTCGATCGCGGCGCTGTCCTATTTCTACCAGTCCAACAGCGCCACGCTCGGCACCATTTTCGGTCGCGACATGTTGTCGGAGAACTCCAAGGCCGAGCGGCTTGCACATATGACCGACCTGGTACTGGCGGCGCTGCGGCCTGCGCCAAGGCGCGCGCTTGACCGCGAATTGCCGCGACCTGTAGAATTTAACCAGAAGGTTAAAATATAGACGCCGGAGCCCCCGGCGCGCCGGGAGAGCGTTGGATGGCCGTCAGCAAGGCCGCATTTGCGCAGCGTCTGCTCACGTCGGCCTGGATCCGGCCGATCATCTTCCTCGTAGCGATGATCGTCCTGTGGGACCTCGCGATCCGCCTATTGCACATCCCGCCCTATCAGGTCCCGGCGCCGCAGGACGTGCTGGCGACGCTATGGAACGACTGGCCCATGCTGCTGTCGCAGGCATGGCCGACCACGGTCGCAACCGTTTGGGGTTTTCTGCTGACCGTCGTCTTCGGCATTCCGATGGCCATGCTGATCGCCGGCTCGCGCACGGTGGAAAGCTACGTCTATCCCTTGCTGGTGTTCTCACAATCGATCCCGAAAATCGCCATCGCGCCGCTGTTCGTGGTCTGGTTCGGCTTCGGCATGCTGCCGAAGGTATTGTGCGCCTTCCTGCTGGGGTTCTTTCCGGTGGTGGTCTCGGCGGTGCAGGGCTTCAAGTCGGTCGAGCCCGACATGCTCGATCTCGCGCGCGCGATGGAAGCCAACCGCCTGCAGACCTTCCGCATGATCAGCCTGCCGCATGCCATGCCGGCGATTTTCGCGGGCCTGAAGGTTTCGATCACGCTCGCCATCGTCGGCGCGGTGGTCGGGGAGTTCGTCGGCTCGAACTCCGGCATCGGTTTCGTATTGCAGCGTTCGATCGGCAATTTCGACCTGGCGACGATGTTCGCGGCGCTGGTCGTGCTGTCGCTGATGGGCGTCGTGCTGTTCTGGATCGTCGACGTGATCGAGCGGCTGTCGATCCCCTGGCACGCCAGCCAGCGCCAGGACATCGTCATCGGCGCATGATGGCGCCCAACCAAAGACAAGGCAAAGCACGAAGGGAGGAAATGATGAAGAAGCTACTCTTGACGATCCTTGCTCTGGCAATCGCAGGGCCGGCCTTCGCCGCTGACAAGGCGACGCTGATGCTCAACTGGTACGTCTATGGCGAACACGCGCCGTTCTATTACGGCAAAGAAAAGGGTATCTACGCCAAGCATGGCGTCGACCTCACCATCCAGGAAGGCCGCGGCTCGGGCGTGACCACCCAGGCGGTCGCCGCCGGCACCGCCGACTTCGGCTATGTCGACGTCCCGACCATGATGCGCGCGGCGCTCAAAGGCGCGCCGGTGATCGCCATCGGCGTCGCCTTGCAAACGAGCCCGATGTCGGCCATGGGCTTCGTCGAGAAGAACATCCGCAAGCCGGCCGATATCAAGGGCAAAACCGTCGCCACCACGCCCGGCGATTCCATGTCGCAGATCTGGCCACTGTTTCTGAAGAAGACCGGCTTGAAGGAAAGCGACTTCAAAGTGGTGTCGGGCGACGCCAACACCAAGATCCAGGCGGTGATCAACGGCCGCGCCGACCTGCTGCTCGGCTACGTCATGGACCAGAGCATGAAGATCAAGGACGCCACCGGAAAGGACGTCTATCCGATCAAGTTCGCGGATTACGGCATCAACCTGGTCAGCTCGGGCGTGATCGTCAACACCGACAAGCTCAAGGCCAAGCCGGACCTCGCCAAGCGCTTCCTCGCCGCCACCGTCGAGTCGATCCAGGCGGCGTCGAAGGACCCCAAAGGCGCGGCGCAGGCGATCCTCAACGCCAACCCGAAGGGCGGCAAGATCGCCACGCTGACGCAAGGGTTCGAGCTGACAATCCCGCTCTACAAGGACCCGACCGGCAAATCCAAGATGCCGCTGCGGGTGAGCGACCAGAACATGACCGACACGGTCAATGTCATGGTCGATTACGGCGGGCTCGACGCCAAAGCCAAGCAGAACCCGAAGGCCTTCTACACCAACGACTATCTGCCGAAGAAATGATGCAGGCAGTGACCCGCGCGGCGCCGACCATGCGGCTGGCTTCCTCCGCGGAGCCGGCGTCGCCCGTCATCGAGATCAAGGGCGCGTCTAAGACCTATAAGACTGCCGATGGCGAGGTCGAGTCGCTCAAGCCGCTCGATTTCACCATCGGCGACGGCGAGTTCATCGTGGTGGTCGGGCCGTCGGGTTGCGGCAAGACCACGCTACTCAAGATGCTCGCCGGCCTACTGCCGCCGACGGCGGGTGAAATCCGCGTCGAAGGCAAGGTCATCACCCGCCCGCACCGCAATGTCGGCGTGGTGTTCCAAAGCCCGCTGCTGCTGCCGTGGCGGCGCGTGCTTGAAAACGTGATGATGCCGGTCCAGGTGAAGGGCCTGCCGACGGACATCTATCGTCACCGCGCGCTGGACCTGCTCACCTTGGTCGGGCTTTCCGGCTTCGAGAAGAAATATCCGTGGCAACTGTCGGGCGGCATGCAGCAGCGCGTGTCGATCTGCCGCGCGCTGGTGCACGACCCCAAGATCGTGCTGATGGATGAGCCGTTCGGCGCGCTCGACGCCATGACGCGCGAGCGCATGAACGTCGAGCTGCAGCGCATCCAGCGCGAGACCCGCAAGACCGTGCTGCTGATCACCCATTCGATTCCCGAAGCGGTGTTCCTCGCCGACCGGGTGCTGGTGATGTCGAAGCGGCCGGGCACGGTGGTCGCTGTCTATGACGTGCCGCTGCCGCGGCCGCGTTCGCTTGCGGTACTCGCCGATCCGATCTTTGCCGAGATGACGCAGAAGATCCGCGGGCATTTTTCCGATTCAGGTCTCGATTGACTGCCATGTCCCTCCGTCTTGCGGTCAAAAGCATTGCTTTTGCTGAGCGCGCGGCGCCGTTCCGCACGCCGTTCCGCTTCGGCGCGGTGACGGTGAACGAGGGCGTGCAGTTATTCGTGCATGTCGAGATCGAGGTCGAAGGCAAGGGCCGTAGCGTAGGCACCACCGCCGAGCTGATGGTGCCGAAGTGGTTCAACAAGGACGCAAGCCTGTCGGCGGACCAGACGGTCGATCAACTCCGGCAATCGGCGCAGACGGCGCGGGCGCTCTATCTCGCCCGGCCCGGCTATGACACGGCGTTCGGCCTGCATGCGGCCTGCATCGAGGCGCAGCGTTCGGCCTGTGCCGCGGCCGGCATTCCGGCGCTGGCCGCGGCTTTCGGTCCGGCGGAAATCGACAAGGCCATTCTCGACGCCCTGCTCCGCATCGAGCGGACCGATATTTTCAGCGGCTTGTCCGCCAATCTGCCCGGCATCGACGCCCGCCTGACACCCGATATCGGCGACGCGGCGATTGCCGAATTCCTCGCCTCGCGCAATCCGCCACCGCGCATTGCCGTGCGCCACACCATCGGCATGCTTGACGACACCCATTCCATGCGCGAGGCGGTCGCCGAAGGCTATCGGTACTTCAAGATCAAGCTGTGCGGCGATCCGGTCAGGGACCGGCAGCGACTGATGACGGTGACGGAAGCGCTAGCCGACACGGACTATCGCGCCACCGCCGATGCCAACGAGCAATATCGCAGCCTCGAAGATCTCAGCGCTCTCGTCGAGGCGATACGGTCGGATTCCGCGCTCCGGACGTTTTCCGAACGGCTGCTCTATATCGAGCAGCCCTTCCCACGCGAGAATACCGGCGATTTTTCGTTGCAGGGGCTCGGCACGGGCATCGGCTTTATCATCGACGAGGCCGACGACAGCTACGACGCCTTCCCGCGCGCGCGCACACTGGGTTATCGTGGCGTTTCGACCAAATCGTGCAAGGGCATCTACAAATCCCTGCTCAACGGCGTGCGCGCCGCCGCCTGGAATGCGGCGGGCGGCGATTATTTCATCAGCGCCGAGGATCTGACCTGCCAGGCCGGGCTCGCCGTGCAGCAGGACACGGCGCTGGTCGCCTTCCACGGGCTTACCCACGCCGAGCGCAACGGCCATCATTATGTCGATGGCTTTGCCGAAACTCCCGCGAAGGAAGCAGAAGCTTTCCTCGCCGCCCATCCCGATCTCTACGAACTGAGCGACGGCCGCGTGCGTCTCGTCGTGCGCGACGGCGCGCTCTCAACTGGGTCGCTTTCAGCCGAGGGGTTCGCTTGTGCCGTGCCGCCTGACCGCATCGGTCCGTGCGCCGCATCGACGAGACAATCGACCATGGAGTACCACGAATGACCACCCGCAGGCTCGGCATCATCATGAACGGCGTCACCGGACGCATGGGCACCAACCAACATTTGGTGCGCTCGGTGCTCGCCATCCGCCAGCAGGGAGGCGTCAAGCTCTCCAATGGCGACCGCGTGTTGCCGGACCCCATCCTGGTCGGGCGCAATGCCGACAAGGTCGCGGGCCTGGCCAAGCAACACGGCGTCGAACGCTGGACCACCGATCTCGACAAGGCGCTCGCCGACAAGAACGATGAACTGTTCTTCGACGCCGCCACTACGCAGATGCGGCCGGCTTTGCTCGAACAGGCAATCGCGGCGGGCAAGCACATCTATTGCGAAAAGCCGATCGCGACCACGCTGGACGAGGCGATGAAAGCCTGCAAGGCGGCCGAGAGGGCCGGCGTCAAGAACGGCGTAGTGCAGGACAAGATCTTCCTGCCCGGCCTGCTCAAACTCAAGTTCCTGCGCGACTCCGGCTTCTTCGGCCGCATGCTCGCGGTGCGCGGCGAGTTCGGCTACTGGGTGTTCGAGGGCGACTGGCAGAGCGCGCAGCGCCCGTCCTGGAACTACAAGACCGCGGAAGGCGGCGGCATCATCCTCGATATGCTGTGCCATTGGCGCTACGTGCTCGATAACACCTTCGGCGAAGTGAAGTCAGTGTCGTGCATCGGCGCGACGCATATTCCGCAACGCTGGGACGAGGACGGGAAGCCCTACAAGGCTGATGCCGACGATGCCGCCTATGCCACATTCCAACTCGAAGGCGGCACCATCGCCCACATCAATTCGTCATGGTGCGTGCGGCCTTATCGCGACGATCTCGTCACCTTCCAGGTCGATGGCACCCACGGCTCGGCGGTCGCCGGCTTACAGGACTGCATGATGCAGGCGCGCCAAGCGACGCCGCGCCCGGTGTGGAACCCGGACCAGAAGCAGAGCATCGACCTCTATGACTCGTGGCAGCCGGTGCCGGATTTCACCGTCTTCGACAACGGCTTCAAGGCACAGTGGGAACTGTTCATCCGCCATATCGCGGAAGACGCGCCGTACAAGTTCACCCTGCGGGAAGGCGCCAAGGGCCTGCAACTGGTCGAAGCCGCCACGCAAAGCTGGAAAGAGCGGCGCTGGATCGACCTGCCCGCGCTCCCGTTCTGATGGACGTGCCATGAACCGTATCGAGAGACCTTCGCAAACGCTTTCCATCGACCTGCCGCGCGCCGACCGCAGCCTGGAGCGCTTCCGCCTATCGGCGCCGCGCCATTTCCCGCAGCGCGCCGCGGGCAAGCTCAACCGCATCGCCTTCGCCGCGGCGCATGTGGTCGCCGATCCCATGGCCGACAACGATCCCTGGCTAGACTGCGCCATCGACTGGGACCGCACCATCGCCTTCCGCGAGCATCTTTGGGGCCTTGGCCTCGGCGTCGCCGAAGCTATGGATACGGCGCAGCGCGGCATGGGCGTCGACTGGCCGACCTCGCTGGAACTGATCCGCCGTTCGGTCGCGGCGGGCAAAGCCTGCAACGGCCTCGTCTTCTCCGGCTGCGGCACCGATCAGCTCGACCCGGCCGACGCCAAGTCGCTCGATGACGTCATCCGCGCCTATGAGGAGCAGATCGAGGCAATCGAAGCCGTGGGCGGGCGCATCGTGCTGATGGCCTCGCGCGCGCTTGCCCGTGTCGCCCGCTCCCCGGACGACTACGCGAAGGTTTATGGCCGGATTCTCGGCGCCGTTCGCGAACCGGTCATCATCCACTGGCTCGGCGACATGTTCGACCCGGCGCTCGCCGGCTATTGGGGTTCGTCCGACCTCGGCCAGGCGACCGACACGGCCGTCGCCATCATCAACGACCACGCCGACAAAGTGGACGGCGTCAAGGTGTCGCTGCTCGACAAGGGCCGCGAGATCGCCATGCGCCGTTGCCTCAAGCAGGGCGTACTGATGTATACCGGCGACGACTTCAACTACGCAGAATTGATCGCGGGCGACGAACAGGGCTTCTCACATGCCCTGCTCGGCATTTTCGACGTCATCGCACCGGCAGCCTCCGCCGCGCTTGTCCGGCTTGCGGCGAACGATGCCGAACACTTCAACGAAATCCTGGCCCCCACAGTACCTCTCTCGCGTCATATCTTCCGGGCGCCAACTCGATTTTACAAAACCGGCGTCGTGTTCATGGCCTATCTCAACGGGCACCAGGACCATTTCACGCTGATCGGGGGCCAAGAAAGCGCGCGCTCGACGCTGCATCTCGCCGATATCTTCCGGCTGGCCGATGCGGCCGGACTGTTGCGCGATCCGGAGCTTGCGGTAGCGCGCATGCGCACGGTCCTGGCGACGCGCGGGATCGGGTCGTGATGCGCGACCTGAGCGGCGACCACCGCTGGCTGTCGCTGAACACCGCGACGGTGCGCAAGCAGGGCTCACTGCTCGACATCATCG
>DATCXE010000760.1:0-9416 GCA_036565985.1 Bradyrhizobium sp. | reverse complement strand
CGCAATGACGAGAAAAGCTCTTCGGTTCAACCTAGGTGCTTTTTGAAGAATTCAGTCGCCCTGCCCCAGGCCAGTTCTGCGGCCTGCCGGTCATGCACGGATTGCCGCTGCTCATTGACGAAGGCGTGCTCGGCGTCATAGCGGAACAGCTCCAGCGACTTGCCGGCGGCCTTCATGCCTTTCTCGAAGGCATCGACCACCTGCGGCGTGCACCAGTCGTCCTTGTTGGCAAAATGCGCCTGCAGCGGAATTTTCACATCCGCCGGCTTTGCCGCCTGCTCCGGCGGAATGCCGTAGAACACCACGCCGGCCGCAAGCTCCGGAATCCTGGTGGCGCCGATGATGGTCACCGCGCCGCCGAGGCAGAAACCCGTCAGGCCGACCTTGGCGCCGTTCCTTGCGAGATATTGCGCGGCGCCGCGAACGGTCTGCGTGGTGGCGTCCATGAAATCCAGCGAGTTCATCTCCCTGCCGGCTGCATCCGTGTCGTGATACGGCACCACCGTGCCCTTGTAGAGATCGGGCGCCAGCGCATCGAAGCCGGCCAGCGCGAAGCGGTCGCACATGCCCTTGATCTGGTCCTGTAGACCCCACCATTCCTGGATCACGACCACGCCCGGCGCATTGCCGCGCGAGGCGTTGGCGAGATAGCCGCTGGCATCCTGGCCGTCGGGTCGTTTGAAGGTGATGCTGGTACCCATGGGAATCCTCCACGCTGATTTCTGGATGGTTTGGCGGCTATTTTGTCCGCTGTGGGCTTTGGACGCAATCGGGTTGCTCCGTCATTTCGGGATGGTGCGCTAGCACCAGACCCGGAATCTCGAGATTCCGGGCCTGGTCCTTCGGACCATCCCGGAATGACGGACCTTGTAGTCAACAAAAAAGCCCCCGAAGGGGCTTTTCCGAAACTCAGACGACGCTCGCGTCAGTGGGCGTTGGCCCAGACCTTCTTCTTGGTGAAGAACAGCAGGCCGGTGAGCAGGATCAGGAACACGAACACCTGCAGGCCGAGTTGCTTGCGCGCCTCCATGTGCGGCTCCGCGGCCCACATCAGGAACGTGGTGACGTCCTTGGAGTATTGCGCGACCGTTGCCGGCGAGCCGTCGCTATAGGTAACCTGGCCATCGCTCAGCGGCTTCGGCATCTTGATGGCGTGGCCCGGGAAATACCGGTTGTAGTAGGAGCCCTCGGGCAGCGTGAAGCCGGCCGGCGGTTTCTCCTCATAGCCCTGCAGCAGCGCATCCACGTAGTCCGGTCCCTGCTCCTGATACTGGGTGAAGAAGTCGATCAGGAACTGCGGAAAACCGCGGCCATAGGAACGCGCCTTGGTAATCAGCGACAGGTCCGGCGGAAAAGCGCCGCCGTTGGCCACGCGCGCCGCCTGCTCGTTCGGGAACGGCGACGGGAAATAGTCGGCAGGCCGGCCCGGCCGCTCGAACATCTCGCCCTGATCGTTCGGGCCATCCTTGACCTTGTATTCGGAGGCGAACGCCTGGGACTGCGCCACCGAAAAACCGGGGCCACCGGCCTCGGCGAGGTTGCGGAAGGCGACAAAGGACAGGCCGTGGCAGGCCGAGCAGACTTCCTTGTAGACCTGCAGGCCGCGCTGCAATGCGCCGCGATCGAACTTGCCGAAGGGGCCGGAGAACGACCACTTCTGTCCCGGCGGCTTGACGCCATGATCCTCGGCGCGCGCGCCCTGAACGCTGCCGGCAAACAATCCGCCGGCGACGAGGAGCGCGATGGCCACGGACGCCACCGTCGCGCGCTTGCCGCCCGACTTCGCCAGAACGTCGTCGGCGATCGAATTCGGCACCGGACGCGGCCTCTCGATCCGGGAGAGCAGCGGCAGCACGATCAGGAAATAGGCGAAATAGCAGAAGGTCAGGATGCGGCCGACGATCACGTAGATGCCTTCCGGCGGCTGGGCGCCGAGATAGCCGAGCCCGATGCAGACCACGACGAACATCCAGAAGAACTGCTTGGCCAGCGGGCGGTACTTCGACGAGCGTGTCCTGGCGCTGTCGAGCCAGGGCAGGAACGCCAGGATGACGATCGCGCCGAACATCGCGACGACGCCGGCAAGCTTGTTCGGGATCGAACGCAGGATCGCGTAGAACGGCAGGTAATACCATTCCGGCACGATGTGCGCGGGCGTTACGGCGGGATTGGCCGGGATGAAGTTCTCGGCGTCGCCGAGATAGTTCGGCATGTAGAAGATGAACCAGGCAAAGAACAGCATGAAGCAGGAGACGCCGAACGCATCCTTGATCGTTGCGTAGGGCGTGAAAGGCACAGTGTCCTTTTCGGTCTTCGCCTCGACGCCGGCCGGATTGTTCTGGCCCGCGACATGCAGCGCCCAGACGTGCAGCACGACCACGCCGGCGATCACGAACGGCAGCAGATAGTGCAGCGAGAAGAAGCGGTTCAGCGTCGGATTGCCGACCGAATAGCCGCCCCACAGCAGCGTCACGATGCTCTCGCCGAAATACGGCACGGCCGAGAACAGGTTGGTGATGACGGTGGCGCCCCAGAAGCTCATCTGGCCCCACGGCAGCACGTAACCCATGAAGCCGGTCGCCATCATCAGGAGATAGATGATGACGCCGAGGATCCACAGCACCTCGCGCGGCTCCTTGTACGACCCGTAATAGAGGCCGCGGAACATGTGGATGTAGACGGCGAAGAAGAACATCGAGGCGCCGCAGGCGTGGACGTTGCGCAGCAGCCAGCCGTAGTTGACGTCGCGGACGATGAGTTCGACCGACTTGAAGGCAAGGTCGGCATGCGGCGTGTAGTGCATCGCCAGGATCACGCCGGTCAGGATCTGCACACCCAGCATCATCGAAAGGATGGCGCCGAAGGTCCACCAGTAGTTCAGGTTACGCGGCGTCGGATACGCCACGAACGACGAATGCATGAGTCCCATGATCGGGAGGCGCCGTTCGATCCACTTCAAGGCGGGATTGGTCGGCTGGAAATCGGATGGTCCGCTCATTGATGCGATCCTGAGGAAGTAAGACGACGCGACGGGTTAAGGGGTCTCGGACTGGCGCCCGGACCCTTACCCGATCTGGATTTTGGTGTCGGAAACGAAGGTGTAGGGCGGCACCGGCAGGTTGGCCGGTGCGGGTCCCTGACGGATGCGGCCCGAGGTGTCGTACACCGAACCGTGGCAGGGGCAGAAGAAGCCGTCGTAGGCGCCCTCATGGGCGATCGGGATGCAGCCGAGATGGGTGCAGATGCCGATCACGACCAGCCACTGGTCATGGCCCGCCTTGACGCGCGCCGAGTCGGGCTCCGGATCCGGCAGGCTCGATACCTGCACGTTCTGGGCAGCTTCGATCTGCTTCTTGGTCCGGTGGCTGATGTAGATCGGCTTGCCGCGCCAGAACACCTTGATGTCCTGTCCTACGGCGACCGGGGTCAGATCAACCTCGATCGGCGCACCGGCCGCAATCGTCGAGGCGTCCGGATTCATCTGGGCAACCAGCGGCCACACCGTGGCAGCCGCGCCTACGGCGGCGACGGCTCCCGTTGCAACATAAAGAAAATCACGGCGTGTCGGATGGTCCGCCGAAGACGCTGTCGTCACGATTCCAAGCCCTTTCTTGTCTGCAGCCGGTGGAACCGCCCCGGACACGCTGAAAACGCGACCTGAAGAGGCTGCCGGCGCCCGCGGCCCCCGCGGCGGCAGAAAAACCGCTTTTTCCTCCCCCAAACCGGCGGAACAAGCAGTCCAGAATCGTTCTATTGGCACCCTTGCCGTAAGAGCGCAAGCCCGCTATCGGCTCGCAAGCGTGCAATGCACTAAATCCGCGCCCAACCGTGATTTATTCAATACATTCGAACCGGGCCGGAGGGCGTCGCGCCCTGACATGAACTGACCTCGTTGGGTCCGGGAATCGGCGAAACCCAGCATTTTCCGGCAAATCCGATTACCGCCGGTCGCGCGAAATGATATGATTATCGCTATGATGAAGGATCGGCCAATTGTATCGCGAGACCCCGACGTGATGGGCGGCACCGCCGTTTTCCACGGCACGAGGGTTCCCGTGCGAACCCTGCTGGACTACCTCGAAGCGGGGGAATCAATCGACGATTTCCTCGAGGGATTCCCGTCCGTCACGCGGGAGCATGTCATCGCCTTCCCGGAAGAGGTGAAAGACCAAGTCGTATGACAAGAGATCAGGTGAAAGAGGTAATCGAGCGTGTGCTGACCTGGCCCCGAGAGCGGCAGGAAGACGCTGTCCAGATGTTGCTTGCCCTGGAAGCCCGAGAGGGTGAGCTTTATCATCCCGATGATGACGAGTGGGGAGCCATCGAAGAGGGTTTCGCTCAAGCCAAGCGTCGCGAGGCCGTATCGGCCGACGAGATCGCCCTTCTCCTTACGCCACGCGGTTCATGACGCTCCGGTTTACGCCTCGCGCGCGGGACGATCTCCGTGCGCCCTCATCGCCGCGAGTCCTCATCTCGGAATTCGCAACGCAAGAGCCCCCGAATTGCGCAGCCGCCTCGTGGCGAGATACCCATACCGCATTCACTATTTCGTCGAAAAAGCCAATGTCTGGATCGTACACATCCGGCATTCGGCGCGACGGCCCCTGGATCAGTGAACCCCGGCTCGAATGAACATCGCGCTTTTCCAGCCCGACATTCCCCAGAACACCGGAACGATTCTGCGCCTGTGCGCGTGCCTGGGCGCGGCGGCCCATATTATCGAGCCGGCCGGATTCCCGACCTCAGACCGGCATTTCCGCCGGGCGGGAATGGATTATCTCGATCACGTAGCCATTACCCGCCACGACTCATGGTCAAAATTCGAACAATGGCGTAACGAGGCGGGTTTCCGGCTGGTGCTGTTTACAACCAAGGGAGCCGGTTCCTACCTGGATTTCCGCTACCAGCGGGACGATATCCTGCTATTCGGACGGGAATCCGCAGGGGTGACCGACGAAGTCGCATCCGTCGCCGATGCGCGGCTGGTGATCCCGATCCGCCCGGGTTTGCGCTCGCTCAATGTGGCCATGGCGGCCGCCATGGCATTGGGCGAGGCGCTGCGGCAGACCGGCGCCGCCGCGGCGGGCGAGATGCGGTCCGAGGAGAGATAGTGAGTTACGCGGTCAAAGAGATCTTCCTGACCTTGCAGGGCGAAGGCGCGCATGCCGGCCGTGCCGCGGTCTTTTGCCGTTTTTCCGGCTGCAACCTCTGGAGCGGCCGCGAACAGGACCGCGCCACCGCCACCTGCCGATTTTGCGATACCGACTTTGTCGGCACCGACGGCACGCTGGGCGGCCGCTACGCCACCGCCGGCGAACTCGCCGACACCATCGAGCGCCAATGGACCGGCGACAACACCAACCGCTACGTCGTCCTGACCGGCGGCGAGCCCCTGCTGCAGGTCGACACGGCCTTCATCGATGCGCTGCATGCGCGCGGCTTCTCGATCGGCATCGAGACCAACGGCACCATCGATCCGCCCTCGGGGATGGACTGGGTCTGCGTCAGCCCGAAGGCCGGCACCGACCTCGTGGTGCGTCGAGGCCACGAATTGAAACTGGTCTATCCGCAGGCGGACGCGGAGCCGGAGGATTTCGCGGGCCTCGATTTCGAGCGCTTCTCGCTGCAGCCGATGGACGGCCCCGACGCGACCGAGAACACCGCGCGCGCGATCGATTATTGCCTGCGCCATCCGCAATGGCGGCTCAGCCTGCAAACACACAAGACACTCGGCATCAGATAGGATCCTGGACTTTCAAGATGTGGGAACTGACGAAATCGTTTCGCTTTGAAGCCGCGCATTCCCTGAAGGGAACCACCTTCGGCGCGGCCAGCGAGGAAATCCACGGCCACTCGTTTCGCGCCGAGGTGAGCGTGCGTGGCACCGCCGATCCCGAAACCGGCATGGTGCTCGATCTCGGCCTGCTCGAACGCAGCATGGAGGAGGTCCGCAAGACGCTGGACCACAAACTGCTGAACAGGATCGAGGCGCTGGAAACACCGACGCTGGAAAACCTGTCGCGCTTCATCTGGGAGCGGGTCCAGCACGCCGGCAAGATCACCCGCGTCAGCGTTCACCGCGACAGTTGCAACGAGAGCTGCACCTACTTCGGGCCGCAGGGGTAACATTCACCGTCATTGCGAGGAGCGAAGCGACGAAGCAATCCATACTTTCATTCCGTGGCAAGATGGATTGCTTCGCTGCGCTCGCAATGACGGAAAGTAGCATTAGGAATTCCGCATGGACATGTCGTTGATCGAAAGTCGCAAGACGCGCGCGCGGAACTGGTTCGAGGCGCTGCGCAACGACATTTGCGCAGCCTTTGAGCGGCTGGAAGACGATGCGCCCTCCTCGCTCTATCCCGGCGACGCCGGGCGTTTCGTGCGCACGCCGTGGGACCGCACCGACCATACCGGCAAACCCGGCGGCGGCGGGGTGATGTCGATCATGCGCGGCCGACTGTTCGAGAAAGTCGGTGTGCACTGTTCCACCGTGCATGGCGAATTCGCGCCCGAATTCCGCGCGCAGATCCCTGGCGCCGCCGACGATCCCAGGTTCTGGGCATCGGGCATCTCGCTGATCGCCCATCTGCATAATCCACACGTGCCCGCGGTGCACATGAACACCCGCTTCGTGGTCACCACCAAGGCGTGGTTCGGCGGCGGGGCCGATTTGACGCCGGTGCTCGACCGGCGGCGCACCCAGGAAGACCCCGACACGCAGGGCTTCCATCGGGCGATGAGGGAAGCCTGCGGGGGCGCGAACGGCGTCGCCGACTACGACAAGTACAAGAAGTGGTGCGACGAATATTTCTATCTGCCGCATCGCAAGGAAGCGCGCGGCATCGGCGGCATCTTCTACGACTGGCATGACTCGGGCGACTGGGACGCTGACCTCGCCTTCACCCAGGACGTCGGCCGCGCCTTCCTGAAAATCTATCCAGAACTCGTCAGGCGCAATTTCGCCCTCGCATGGAATGCAGCCGACCGCGAGGAGCAGTTGATCCGGCGCGGACGCTACGTCGAATTCAATCTTCTGTACGATCGCGGGACCATCTTCGGGCTGAAGACCGGCGGCAATGTGGATTCCATTCTCTCGTCGATGCCACCACAGGTAAAGTGGCCATGATCGCATGATCAGTTTGTCATGGCCGATCGCTAGAGTGCGATTCGTGTCGTGTATCAAGGAGCTGAACATGAAATTGAAACCAGGCGATGTCGTCATTCTGAAGTCGGGCGGCCATCCGCTTAGCGTTGTGGAGGTCAACGGGGACAAAATCGGTTGCGTGTGGATGGGCGATGGAGGCGATCTCTTTCGTGAGACGCTGCCGCTTGCCGTGCTTGAGCTCGCCGATACGTCCGATGACGAGGATGAAGACGACGAAGAAGAAGACGAGGAAGACGAGGAAGACGAGGAAGACGAGGAAGAGGAAGACGACGAAGAGGCCGGGCAAAGCAAGGTTGCGTAAGGAACTTTTGACGTCGCCCGGCGCTCACGGCCCGGCGACGTCGTTTCCCGGGATTGGACCCGGTGCCGGGGATCTGATATTCGCGGCGTCAATCGGCCGCAGCTTCCCGCGGTCGAATACCGCCGGAAGTGAAATGGCCGTGACGCGATGACCCAACTGCCCCGTGCGATGCTGATCGACATGGACGACACCATCCTGTCGGCCTATGGCCGCCCAGAGATCGCCTGGCACAATGTCGCCGCAGAATTTTCCGCAGAATTCGAGCCGTTCACGTCACATCAGGTCGCCGCCGCGGTCCTCGATTCCGCGCGAAAATTCTGGGCGGTCGCCGGGGCCGAATGGCGGCTGAAGCTGGATGAGGCGCGACGCCTGGTCGTCGGAGACGGGTTTGCCGCGCTTGCGGCCGGCGGCCACGCCCTGCCCGCGGATCTGGCGGCGCGGCTCGCCGACCGCTTTACGGCTTATCGCGAAGAGGAAATGTTCGTCTTCCCCGGCGCGCACGACGCCATCGACCAATTGAAAGCGCGCGGCGTGAAACTCGCGCTGGTCACCAATGGCGCGGCCGGCACCCAGCGCGCGAAGGTCGAACGTTTTGCGCTGTCGGATCGGTTCGATCACATCCAGATCGAGGGCGAGCACGGTTTCGGCAAGCCGGAAGAGCGCGCCTATTTGCACGCCATGCAGGCGCTGGGCGTCACCGCGTCGGACACCTGGATGATCGGCGACAATCTGGAATGGGAAGTGGTGGCGCCGCAGCGCCTCGGCATCTACGCCATCTGGATCGACGTGCATGGCGATGGCCTGCCCGCGGGCTCCTCCGTGCAGCCCAACCGCATCATCCGCTCGCTGACGGAACTGCTGCCCCAGCGCGCTGACAAGGGCGGCTGAAGCGCCACACGTTGACGCGGATCAGTGCCGCAGCGCCGCCGTGATCATGACGAGACCACCGACCATCACGGCGGCGTCGAGGATCGCAGTGTGGATATGCACCGGCATCCGCTCGACAAAGGCCCTGGCGAGAAACGCGCCGGGTATCGCGATGGCGCCGATCAGGAGCGCAAAGGCCAGCACCTGCGCGGTGACGACGCCGGCGAGGCCAAACACCGAAATCTTGATGACGCTGGTCGCGATCGAGATCACGGCGTCGGTGACGATCACGGCGGCCCCTTCCAGGCCACACGCCATCAACAGCGACAGCAGAATCACACCGGAGCCGGATGTGCCGCCGACCACAACGCCATAGCCGACGGCGCCGACGCCAAGCCCGGCATCGCCGATCCTGACGTCGCGGCGCTTGAGCAACCGGCGCAGCGGCACGCTCAATATCAGCATGCTGCCGATCACGAGCGCCGCGCCCGCACTGGTGAGCCGGGTATAGCCGTAGGCGCCGAGCGCGGTGGTCAGCGCGGCTGCGCCGATCACGATCAGTGCGCGGCGGCCGTCGGCGTAGCGGAAGTAGGCCACGAAGCGGCTGATATTGGCGAAGACGGCTGATATCGCGATGATCGGCACCACCGGTTCGGCGCCGATCAGCGGAACCAGCACCAGCGGCATCAGCGCGCCGGTGCCGTAGCCGGCAAGGCCGCCGATGATGGACGCGAACAGCGCCACGCCTCCGACCAGCAGGAGCTGGGCAATCGAAATATCGGCGAAGCCGGCAACAACGCTCACAGCCGGTGATCGCGGGTGAAGCGGGCGGCGGCCTGGTCGGCAATTGCCTCCAGCGCGGATGGATCGAGCGGAAAATTCGCAGCCAGCCACGCGTCTTCCGCCAGCGTCAGCACATGGCCGAGCGCCGGGCCTTCGGCAATGCCGCGGGAAATGAAATCGGCGGCCTTCAGCGGAAATTTCGGCGCGCTCCAGCGTTGCGGCAGGGTGGCAAGCTCGCGCCAGGGCCCGGGCTCGATGCCGGCGCCTGCCCGCGCCCAGGCCAGCATCAGGCGATCG
>DATCXE010000756.1:0-4002 GCA_036565985.1 Bradyrhizobium sp. | reverse complement strand
ACCGGCGCGCTGCCGCCGCCGCGCGGCCTCGAAGTGCCGCCGGAGAAGCGCGATCCCCGCGGTAATTTCCGCTTCTTCGAGAACCGCCAGAAATACCTGCTGTTCGTCCATACCTGCAGCGAGAAGCGGGTGATCGCCGAGCGGGTGGCGCTGGAACTGTCCAGCCTGCACCCGCGCCCGCCGGCGCTTCGGGTATTCGACGCCGGCGTCGGCGACGGCACCGTGCTGGCGCGGGTGATGCGGTCGATGCACGGCCGTTTTCCGCATATGCCGTTCTATATTGCCGGCAAGGAGTTGAGCCTGGAGGACGTCCGGCTGACGCTCGACAAGGTGCCGGACCGGCTGTTCGAGCACCCGGCCACCGTCGTCGTCCTGACCAACATGCACTATGCCGAGGCGCCCTGGCTGACGCCGGCCTCGCCCACCGCAGCGGCAGGCATGATCTGGCACGAGGTGGCCCTTCGCGGCGCCTCCTCCGGCGAATTCGAGACCCAGATCGCCGAATTGGGCCCGTTTCTGGAGCAGAACTGGCGGGCCAATATCAGCCCCAAATCGGGCATGCCGATCTACGAACGCCCCGTGGCGCTGGTCGTGTACCGGGAAGACCACCGGTTTCTGCTTGATTCGACCATCCCCCGGGCCGGCCGGACCGAGGCCAATTTCGACCTGGTGATCGCTTCGCAGCCCTATCGGGCAAAATCCTCTGTGAATTTCCGCGCCAAGCGGATTATCGCACCACTGGCTCGGGCGTTGCGGGCGGGCGGCCGGTTGATTGGAATTCACTCCCACGGGCACGATCCGGGCCTGGAAATCATCCAGTCGGTCTGGCCAGGAGAAAATCCTTTCGCCGTAAGCCGTCATGAGCTATTGCGCGCGGTGAAATACGAGCTGGGATCGGCCGGGCGCGACCTTAACTTTAATGCTTACGCCGATAACCGTTCCATCTTCCGTTATGATATGGAAGCGCTGCCCAACGAGGTCACCGGCTCGATCGGAACCTCGACGGCCTTTGCAGCGTGGAATGCGGCGGTGTATGTCGCCCAGATCGAAGACGACCGGTTGACGGAAATGACTGAAAGCGGCCGAACCCTCGATGCCACCAGAGAGGTTCTGCGAAGGCATAATGGGCTTTGGTTTTACGACGAATCCTACGTCATTTCGCGTCGTCGCGACTGACATTCCAGGATCCATATCATAGACAGCCGCCGGCATCCGGCGGGAACGAAGGGGTTGGTTGATGCGCGCGTCCTATCTGTTCACCAGCGAGTCGGTTTCCGAGGGTCATCCGGACAAGGTCTGCGACCGAATTTCCGACGAGATCGTCGATCTGTTTTTCCGTGAAGGCCCCAAGGCCGGCATCGACCCCTGGGCGATCCGCGCAGCTTGCGAAACGCTCGCCACCACCAACAAGGTGGTCATCGCCGGTGAGACCCGCGGACCGAAATCGGTCACCAACGACCAGATCGAAAGCGTCGTTCGCGCTGCCATCAAGGACATCGGCTACGAGCAGGAAGGCTTCCACTGGCAGAAGGCCGACATCGAGATCCTGCTGCATCCGCAATCCGCCGATATCGCGCAGGGCGTCGACGCGCTGCAGCCGGGCACCAACAAGGAAGAGGGGGCCGGCGACCAGGGCATCATGTTCGGCTACGCCACCAACGAAACGCCGGACCTGATGCCGGCGCCGATCTTCTACGCCCACAAGATCCTGCGGCTGATCTCGGAAGCACGTCACTCCGGCAAGGAGAAGGTGCTGGGCCCGGACTCCAAGAGCCAGGTCACCGTGCAATATGAGAACGGCAAGCCGGTCGGCGTGCGCGAGATCGTGGTCTCGCATCAGCATCTGGTCGAAGACCTGACCTCCAACCAGGTTCGCGACATTGTCGAGCCCTACGTGCGCGCGGCGCTGCCGAAGGAATGGATCAACGGCAAAACCATCTGGCACATCAATCCGACCGGCAAGTTCTACATCGGCGGCCCCGATGGCGACGCCGGCCTTACCGGCCGCAAGATCATCGTCGACACCTATGGCGGCGCAGCCCCGCACGGCGGCGGCGCGTTTTCGGGCAAGGACCCGACCAAGGTGGACCGTTCGGCGGCGTATGCCGCGCGCTATGTCGCCAAGAACATCGTTGCCGCCGGTCTTGCCGATCGCTGCACGCTGCAGCTTGCTTACGCCATCGGCGTGGCGCGGCCGCTGTCGATCTACATCGACACCCACGGCACCGGAAAGGTGCCGGAGGACAAGCTCGAGAAGGTCGTGGCCGAAGCGGTTGATCTGACGCCGCGCGGCATCCGCACCCATCTCGATCTCAACCGGCCGATCTATGCGCGTACCTCGTCCTATGGCCATTTCGGCCGCACGCCGGACAATGAGGGCGGCTTCTCCTGGGAGAAGACCGATCTCGCCGAGACGCTGAAGCGCGCTGTCTAACTCTTGCGTCATTCCGGGGCGCTCGCCAAAGCGAGCGAACCCGGAATCCCTATCCATCACTTCGAGATTCCGGGTTCGCCGCTTCGAGGCGCCCCGGAATGACGAGCTAAACAACAGGAAGCTCTCATGACCGCCGCCGCCAAGAAGCCCGCCTTCACCGACTACATCGTCAAGGACATTTCGCTCGCCGATTTCGGCCGCAAGGAACTCTCGCTGGCCGAGACTGAAATGCCGGGCCTGATGGCGACGCGCGAGGAATACGGCCCCAAGCAACCGCTGAAGGGCGCGCGCATCGCCGGCTCGCTGCACATGACGATTCAGACCGGCGTGCTGATCGAGACGCTGGCCGCACTCGGTGCCGACATCCGCTGGGTGTCGTGCAACATTTATTCGACGCAGGACCATGCGGCAGCGGCGATCGCGGCCGCGGGCATTCCGGTGTTCGCCGTCAAGGGCGAGACACTGGCCGAATACTGGGATTACACGGCCAAGCTGTTCGACTGGCACGGCGGCGGTCACCCCAACATGATCCTCGACGACGGCGGCGACGCCACCATGTATGTCCATCTCGGTCTGCGCGCCGAGAACGGCGACACCAAATTCCTGGACAAGCCGGCTTCGGAAGAAGAGGAAGTTTTCTTCGCGCTGCTCAAGAAGCAGCTCAAGGAAAAGCCGAAAGGCTACTTCGCCGAGATCGCCAAGAGCATCAAGGGCGTTTCGGAAGAGACCACCACGGGCGTGCATCGTCTCTATGACATGCAGAAGGCCGGTACGCTGCTGTGGCCGGCGATCAACGTCAACGACAGCGTCACCAAGTCGAAGTTCGATAATCTCTATGGTTGCCGCGAGTCGCTGGTCGACGGCATCCGCCGCGGCACCGACGTGATGATGTCCGGCAAGACCGCGATGGTCGCGGGCTTCGGCGACGTCGGCAAGGGTTCGGCCGCGTCGCTGCGCCAGGCCGGCTGTCGCGTCATGGTCTCCGAAGTCGATCCGATCTGCGCGCTTCAGGCAGCCATGGAAGGCTATGAAGTGGTGACCATGGAAGAAGCCGCGCCCAAGGCCGACATCTTCGTGACCGCGACGGGCAACCTCGACGTCATTACGGTCGATCACATGCGCGCCATGAAGGACCGTGCGATCGTCTGCAACATCGGTCACTTCGATTCGGAAATCCAGGTCGCCGGCCTCAAGAACTTCAAGTGGCACAATGTGAAGCCGCAGGTCGACGAGATCGAATTCCCGGACAAGAAGCGTATCATCCTTCTGTCGGAAGGCCGCCTCGTGAACCTCGGCAATGCGACCGGCCATCCGTCGTTCGTCATGTCGTCGTCCTTCACCAACCAGACGCTCGCGCAGATCGAACTCTTCGCGAACAACAAGGATGGCAAGTACAAGAAGCAGGTCTATACCCTGCCGAAGCACTTGGACGAAAAGGTCGCGCGTCTGCACCTCGACAAGATCGGCGTGAAGCTCACGACCATGTCGAAGAAGCAGGCCGAGTACGTGAACATCCCCATGGAAGGCCCGTTCAAGCCGGATACCTATCGCTACTAAGCGATCCGGCC
>DATCXE010000814.1:0-3956 GCA_036565985.1 Bradyrhizobium sp. | reverse complement strand
GCCAGTTCGGCGATGTCGACGGTGCGGCGCGCGCCGACCGCCATCACCCGCGCCTCCGGCCCGAGTTCATAGGTCTTCGCGCCGGTCACGCGGCTGACAAAGCCTTCCTCGATCAGCGAGCCGAGGATGCGCAGCGTCGTCGCCTTGTTCAGCGAAGTCGCGTCGGCAATCTCGGTCAGCCGCAACGGCGAGTTCTGCGCCAGCACGCGCAGGATCGCGCATACTTTCTGGATGGCGTTGAACTTGTCGGACGGTCCGACGATCGCCAGCGACGGCCTCTTCCTGGCGGGGGACGCGTTCATCCTGCCCGGCCTCGTGACGTTTCCAATCCGAACCGGACGTGCCTCATCGCTGCGATCCTCCGTTGGCCCGATCCTAGAGAGGACGGATTGTCCGCAACAGAGGAAAGTTTCGTCTAGCGATACTCCTGATCTGATTTTACTTCACGAAACAGCGAGCTTCAGGTTTCATCCCTTATAGATATTCCGCCACATGAACCACGGCCTCCGGCTATCGCGCGCGAGGGATTTCGCCGAGGTCCCAGAACAGGCCCGCCATGATGGCCAGCGCCTCTTCCGTGACCGGCAGCAGGATGTGTTCGTCCGGCGCATGCTGCGAGCAGCCGGGATAGGAATGCGGCACCCAGATCGTGGGCAGGCCCAACCCTTCGGCAAACACGTCGTTCGGCAGCGAGCCGCCGAAATTCGGCAGGATCGCCGGCGCCTTGCCCGTGGTCTGCCGGATCGAGTTCGCCGCCCAGTTCACCCATGGGCTGTCGACATCGGTTCGCGACGCCGCGAAACGTTGCGCGCCGCTGACCTCCACCATCGGAAACCCGTTGGCATGCAGGTGCGCCCGCACGGCGTCGATGACCTCCTCATATCTGGTGCCGACGACGAAGCGGAGCTGCAGCACGGCATTGGCGCGCCCCGGAATTGCATTGGCCGGCTTGTCGATGCTGCCTGACGACATCGCCAGCACTTCCAGCGTGTTCCAGGCAAACAGCCGCTCTGCCGGCGACAATCCCTCCTCGCCCCAATCTTCCGCCAGCGCCGGCTCGTCCGCGGTCGGCTCGATCTTCACATCCGCAAGCGCCGCGCGGACGGCGTTCGAAATCCGCGGCGGCTTCAGCGCCTCGAGCTTCATCCGTCCCCTGCCGTCGACGAGGCTTGCGATGGCGTTGCAAAGGATCGTCGCGGGGTTGGCGAGGACGCCGCCCCAATTGCCCGAATGGTGGCCTCCATCGCGCAGGTTGACATCGAGATGGATGCGGTTGCCGCCGCGGCAGCCGAGGAAGATGGTCGGCCGTTCGGCAGACAGCCGCGGCCCGTCGGACGCCAGGAACAGATCAGCCTTCAGCTCCTCGCGATGGGCTTCGCAGACCTGCCGCAGATCGGGCGAGCCGATCTCCTCGCCGGTCTCGATGATGAATTTGGCATTGAAGCCGAGCTTGCCGCCGCGTGCCTCGCGCACCGCGCGCAATGCCGCGAGATTAATGCTGTGCTGGCCCTTGTTGTCAGCCGTGCCGCGGCCATAGACGCGCTCGCCTTTGGTGGTGGTCCGCCACGGATCGAGATTGTCGCGCCATTCGCCTTCCATGCCCTCGACCACGTCGCCGTGGCCATAGGTGAGGACGGTCGGTAGCGAGGCATCCTCGCGATAGTCCGCCAGGAGATACGGCCCCTTGCCGGTCGGCGATTCAATCAGGCGCGTGGCGAAGTCGAGTTCGGCAAAGGCCGGCTGCAGGTTCTCCACGAGATAGGCGCGCAGCGCCTCGCCCGTCCCCGGATTCTGGCTTTCGGTGCGATAGGCAACCCTGCGGCCGAGTTCGGCGAGAAACGCGCCGGAATGGAGATGCACGCGTACCCGCGCGATTGCGTCGGCTCTATCAGCCATATTTATTGTCCTTCACCCACTGACATTTGCGGTCGCAACCTATCGGGATACTTCACCTGCTGGAAGTGGCGCGACCTGTCGAATGGGCCTTGCTAAAGCCTGAGGGAATGCTGCAATTTCGGACCGCAGCCCGGCATGCGATCGGGCAGAAGCAGGGGGAACTCTGCGCGCGCCCCGGGACCTTCGCCCTATGAAAAAACAGATCCGGCTCAACGCCTTCGCCATGAACTGCGTGGCGCATCAGTCGCCCGGGCTCTGGACCCATCCGCGCGACCGCACGCTCGAATACAACCGCCTGCCCTACTGGCTCGACCTCGCGAAGACGCTGGAGCGCGGCCGGTTCGACGGGCTGTTTCTCGCCGATGTACTCGGCGTCTATGACGTGTTCGGCAACAGCCCGGACGCGGCGTTGCGCAATGCGGCACAGACGCCCTCCAACGAGCCCCTGATGCTGATTCCGGCGATGGCCGCCGTGACCAAACATCTCGGCTTCGGCGTCACCAGCAATCTGTCGTTCGAGCCGCCCTACCCATTTGCGCGGCGGATGTCGACGCTCGATCACCTCACCGAAGGCCGGGTCGGCTGGAACGTGGTGACGGGCTATCTCGACAGCGCCGCCCGCGGCGCCGGCAAGGACAAGCAGACCGCGCATGACGACCGCTACGAGATCGCGGACGAATATATGGAGCTGGTCTACAAGCTCTGGGAGGGAAGCTGGGAGGACGAGGCCGTGTTGCGCGACCGCGCGCGCGGGGTCTTTGCCGATCCTTCCAGGGTCCATCGCATCGAGCACGAGGGGACGAACTTCAGGCTCAACGCGATCCATCTGAGCGAGCCGTCGCCGCAACGGACGCCGGTGCTGTACCAGGCCGGCACCTCGCCGCGCGGCCGGCAATTCGCGGCCCAGCACGCCGAATGCGTATTCATGTCGGGCCCGTCGGCCAAGATCATCGGGCCGCGCGTGGCGGCGATCCGCGCGGCGGCCGGCGAGATCGGACGCAACGCGGCTGAGATCCTGATGTTCAGCATGATGACGATCATTCTCGGGCGCACCGAGGCGGAAGCAAAAGCGAAATACGCCGACTATCGCCGCCACATCAACGCTGAGGGGGCGCTGGCGCTGATGTCGGGCTGGACCGGCGTCGACTTCTCGACCTACGACCTCGACCAGCAGGTGCGTCATGTCCAGAACGACGCCGGCCGAACCGCGCTCGACAACGTCACCCGCGCCGATCCGGACCGGGTCTGGACCGTGCGCGAAGTCGTCGAGCACGTCGGCATCGGCGGCGCGGGCCCGGTCGTGGTCGGCACGCCCGAGAAGGCCGCCGACGACATCGAGGCCTGGTTCGAGCAGACCGACGTCGACGGCCTCAACGTCGCCTTTGCTACCTCACCCGGCGATTTCGAGGATATTGCCGATATGCTGGTGCCGGAGTTGACGAAGCGCGGGCGCTACAAGCGCGAATATGCGCAGGGAACGCTGCGGGAGAAGCTGTTCGGCGCGGGACGCGCGCGGCTGAACGAGACGCATCCGGCGGCGCGGTATCGTCCACATTTGCGGAGCAAGGCGGCGGAGTAGAGGCACCGTCATTCCGGGATGGTGCGTTAGCACCAGACCCGGAATCTCGAGATTCTCAGGTGCGCAATTGCGCACCGCAGTTCGATGCTTCGCATCGCCCCGGAATGACTCCGTAGCTCAATTCACCGAATTGCTCACCACCACTTCGATCAGCTTGGCGCCGGGGCGGCTGAAGGCCGATGACAGCACCGACTTCAACTGACCGGGATCGGTGACGCGCGTCGCCTCCAGCCCGAGCGATTTGGCCACGCCCGTGAAATCCACCGGCGGATCCTTGAAATCCATGCCGACATAGTTGTCGTCACCGTGGAAGGCGAGCAGCCGCTGCTTGATGATGCGGTAGCCGCCATTGTTGACGATGACGAAGGTCAGCGGCAGCTTGTGGTTCGCCGCGGTCCACAGCGACTGGATCGAATACATCGAGCTGCCGTCGCCGGAGTAGCACACGACCGGCCGGGTCGGGTTGGCAAGGCTGACGCCG
>DATCXE010000755.1:0-3197 GCA_036565985.1 Bradyrhizobium sp. | reverse complement strand
CCACCCGGCGCGACCAACACTTCTGTTCTGGCGTGCCTGCCGCAGAGGGATCCAGGCATTTTAGCTTAGGCTGGGCTAAAGCAGGGGAAGCGGCGGCGCGCCGGCGCAACGCTGGGTCGCCGATCATCGCGGGCTCTCAGGGTTTTCCGCAGGTTGCCGGGTGGTCAACGGCAACGTAGTAAAACCTCACGCCTTTGTGCGCGCACGAGAACTGAGCAAACCGCAGCTGTTGTTGGGGGAATCACATGTCGAAAATATGCCTTGCCGCGGGTCTGTCCGCGATCGCGATTGCATTCTCGGCGCCTGCGTTCGCGCAGGCTCAGCCGGTTCGGGTTGGCGGATTGACCTGCGACGCGGCTGCACGCGTCGGATTGATCGTCGGCTCGCGGCAGAATTTGCGATGCGTGTTTCGCTCGAATGCGACCGGACGCACCTACACTTACACGGGGACGATCGGCCGGCTCGGTTTGGATGTCGGAATTACCGGCGGGGGCAGACTGTTCTGGGGCGTGTTCGCGCCGACCTCGCACGTCGGATACGGCGTGCTGCGGGGAACATATGTCGGCGCCAGCGGCAACGCCTCGCTCGGTCTTGGTCTGGGCGCCAACGTTCTCGTAGGCGGATCCAATCGCACGATTTCGTTGCAGCCGCTGTCGGTCGAGGGCCAGTTCGGTATCAATCTCGCGCTGGGCGTGGCGCGCCTGACGCTCCGGTAATCTTGAACTTTCTTCAGCGAGGAACGTGCGTGAGGACGTCGGGTATGCGGGCCGGGATTCTGCCTGCGTTGGCGCTCACGTGCGCGGCCCTGCTTGCCGGATGCGCCACGGTCTACAATCTGCCCGGCAATGTCCCGCTCGGCGAGACGCTCGCCGACAACAATTTCGGCCGGGAGGTTCCGAACCTCGACGACGACGTGCTGTTGGCGCTGTCGTTCTCCGGCGGCGGTACCCGCGCGGCGGCCTTCTCGTTCGGAGTCCTCACTGAACTGGAGCGTACCCGCGCCGGGTCCGACAAGACGAAATCGCTGCTCGACCGCGTGGATTTCATATCCGGCGTGTCCGGGGGATCGGTGACGGCGGCGTATTTCGGCCTCAAGAAGCGCGCGGCGCTGGATGATTTCCGCGAGCGTTTTCTGCTACGAAATGCGGAGGAGGGCCTCAATACCAGCGTTTCCCTCGGCAATATCGCCCGCGCCGTCGGGGGCGGCGTCAACGACAGCCAGTTCACCAATTGGCTGGATGTCAATGTCTTCGATGGCGCGCGGTTTGACGCTTTTCGCGAAGACCGTCGGCCGCGGGTCTGGATCAACGCCTCCGACATCTATAACCGCACACCGTTCGTGTTCGGTAGAACCGCGTTCGACGCCCTGTGCAGCGATATCAGGCCTTACCGTGTCGCCGAAGCGGTCGCAGCCTCAGCCGCGGTGCCGCTCGCGTTTGCGCCGATCGTGCTGGAGACGTTTCCGGGCGGTTGCACCAAGCAGTTGCCGCCCCTGCTCGAACGTGCCCGTCGCGATCCCCAGGCACAGCCGCTGTTGCGCTCGTTTGCGGAAGCCAATGCCCGCTATCGCGATGGCTCGATGCGTTTTGTAAAACTGCTCGACGGCGGCCTCGTCGACAATTTCGGCCTGTCCGGGTTCAGCATCGCGCTGATGGCGGCACAGCGACCGTTCGAGCCGATGACCGAACGGCAAGCGGTGAAGGTGCGGCGCATCATGTTCCTTGTCGTCGATGCCGGACGTGGCAACTCCGGGGATTTCGCGCAGCGACTCGAAGGGCCGAGCGGCGTCGAACTGGTCTCCGCCGCGGCTTCGACCGCGATCGACGCCAGTGTGCGGCTGAGCTACGCGGCGTTCTCCTCGCAGCTCACCGAATGGTCGAACAGGGTGAAGCGCTGGCGTTGCGGCCTGTCGGCCGCTGAGCGCGCGCGCCTCGGCGTCGGCCCGAACTGGCGTTGCGGCGATGTCACCTTCAGCATCGACCGGCTTGGCTTCGAGCAACTCGGTACGGCGCGCGCCGGCATCCTCGAGGCGATCCCGACGCGGTTTGTGTTGCCGGCCGACCAGATCGATCTCCTGATCCAGGGCGGCGCCGACACACTTCGCGAGAGCCGGGCCTATCAGACCTTTCGGAAAGGTCTTTGAAGCCGGCGCAGGAATGTTCGATATCGAAGAATGGCGATCGAACGATCAGTTCAATTTCCCCGCCGCAAGCGCCGCCGCGTTCGCCTGCGGCTGCTCCAGCATCTTCAATGCTGAATCCAGCCCGTTGCGCAAATTGGTCGCAGCGTTCTGGGTGCAGCGGAGGCGGCCGGAGGAAATGAATTTGACCTCGGTCGAACCATCCTGCTTCGGCACGAGGATGCGGGTGGCGAGTTCGATCTCGATCGAGCCGTTCATGGTGCCGTAGGCGCCGACGATGTCGAAATAGACCAGCGGGGCGTTGGCGCCGGTGTCCTCGTAGACAAGGTCGCCTGGCTTGGTGGTCGGTTGGTCGGTCAATAGATTCTCCCTGGGTCGCGCAAGGTCAGGACCATTCGACACCTGCTTACGCGAATCCGGGGGCCCGCCCTAGGGTAAGTTCGGTCCTGATTGTATTGAAACCGGGCGCTCGAAAACGCCATATCGCCGGGTTCGGCTTCCGGGGACGACCGAAGAACGGCCGCCCCCGCAAATCCACTCCCTAGAGGTTCATCACCATCGCCGATGGATAGTAATGAAAACCATCATTGGTCTTGGCGATGTGGCCGAAGCCGGGCCAGTTGAAGTGATAGGACATGACCGGGGTCTTGCTGGTCGCGATCATGTCGAGCAACTTCACCCGCGTGTCCGCCGCCTGTTTCGGATCGGTGTCGTAGGAGAATTGCATCCGCGGCTTCTCGAGCAACAGCACGGCGTGGTGCGTGAGGTCGCCGAGGAAGGCGAAGGACTTGCCGGCCGAGGTCACCATGAAGATGGTGTGACCCACGGTGTGGCCGGGGGCCGCGATCGCCTGCACGCCGGGCAGGAATTCCTGGCCGTCCTTGATGAACACGATGCGATCGCGCACCGGCATCAGGTTCTTGCGGGCGTGAACCACGAAATCCTTCAGGGGACTGCCGAGCTTGCCTTCGTCGGTCCAGAAGTCGAAGTCGCTCTGGGTGATGTAATATTGCGCGTTGGGGAATAGCGGCTTGTCGTCGGCGCCGACGATGCCGCC
>DATCXE010000813.1:0-9698 GCA_036565985.1 Bradyrhizobium sp. | reverse complement strand
AAGGCGATGCGCCAGCGGCTGCAGCAGATCAACGGGGTCGACGGATACTAGCGCCGCCGGCGCGGCTGTCTGTTCCGGCTTGATCTGGCGCAACTTCCCGTGACAATGCCTGGAATAAATGCTTGCCAGCCGTCATGGCCGGGGTCTCCCGGCAACGGCGGCGCAGCGCGCGACCGGGAGAGACGCCATGAACATCCACGAGAAAAGCAGGTACCACGAGGTCCATGCCCGCTCGCTGGCCGATCCCGAGGGCTTTTGGGCCGAGGCGGCGCGCGAGATCGACTGGATCGAGCCTGCGAAGAAGGTCTTCGATCCCTCGATGGGCGTGTATGGCCGCTGGTTTGCCGGCGCCGTGGTCAACACCTGCCATAACGCGCTCGACCGCCACGTCGCGAGCGGACGCGCGGATCAGGTGGCGCTGATCCACGATTCGCCGCTCACCAACTCCATCTCGAAATTCACCTATGCCGAGATGCTGAAGGAGGTGCAGACGCTCGCCGCCATCATGCAGGACTTCGGCGTCGCCAAGGGCGACCGCGTCATCCTCTACATGCCGCTGGTGCCGGAAGCGGTGTTTGCGATGCTGGCCTGCGCGCGGATCGGCGCGGTGCATTCGGTGGTGTTTGGCGGCTTCGCGGCGAAAGAACTCGCCAGCCGCATCGAGGACGCCAAGCCGAAAATGATCTTCTCGGCAAGCTGCGGGATCGAGCCCGGCCGCATCGTGCAATACAAGCCGCTGCTCGACGAGGCGATCAGGCTTTCCAGCGTCAAGCCGCAAGCCTGCGTCATCCTGCAGCGGCCGCAGCAGGTTTGCGAGCTCACGTCGGGGCACGATCACGACTGGGCGACGCTCCGCCGCGCCGCGCTCGATGCCGGGAAGGCCGCGCCTTGCGTGCCGGTGCTGGCGACCGATCCGCTCTACATTCTCTACACGTCCGGCACCACTGGCATTCCCAAGGGCGTCGTGCGCGACAATGGCGGGCATCTGGTCGCGCTGAAATGGTCGATGTTCAATCTCTACGGCGTCAAGCCCGGTGAGGTCTGGTGGTGCGGCTCCGACATCGGCTGGGTCGTCGGCCACAGTTACATTGTCTATGGCCCGCTGATCCATGGCGCGACCTCGATCATGTATGAGGGCAAGCCGGTCGGCACGCCGGATGCCGGCGCGTTCTGGCGCGTGATCTCCGAACACAAGGCCGTCGCGCTGTTCACCGCGCCGACCGCGTTCCGCGCCATCCGCAAGGAGGATCCGGACGGCGCATTCATCCGCAAATACGATCTGTCGAAATTCCGCACGCTGTTTCTGGCCGGCGAACGCGCCGATCCGCCGACCGTGGAATGGGCGGAAGCGCAGTTGAAGGTGCCCGTGATCGATCACTGGTGGCAGACCGAGACCGGCTGGTGCATCGCCGGTAATCCGGTGGGCCTGGGCCAGCTGCCGGTCAAACATGGGTCGCCGACCGTGCCGATGCCGGGCTATCAGGTCGATGTGGTCGACGAGGCCGCCAAGCCGGTGCCTGCGGGCACCATGGGCTCGATCGTGATCAAGCTGCCGATGCCGCCGGCCTGCCTGCCGACGCTGTGGGAGCAGGATGCTCGTTTCAAGGAGGCCTACCTCACCGAGTTTCCCGGCTACTACAAGACCTCCGACGCCGGCTACAAGGATGAGGACGGCTATGTCTGGGTGATGGGCCGCACCGACGACATCATCAACGTCGCCGGCCACCGGCTCTCCACCGGCGGCATGGAGGAAATCCTCGCCTCCCATCCCGACGTCGCCGAATGCGCGGTGCTCGGCATTAAGGATGCGATCAAGGGCGAAGTACCTTGCGGCTTCCTGGTGCTGAAGGCCGGCGTGTCGCGCCCGCCTGCCGAGATTGAAAAGGAGATCGTCGCGCTGGTGCGCGAGAAGCTCGGCCCCGTCGCAGCCTTCAAACTCGCGATCACGGTCGGCCGGCTGCCGAAGACACGCTCGGGCAAGATCCTGCGCGGCACCATCAAGAAAATCGCCGACGGCGAAAGCTGGACCATGCCGGCCACGATCGAGGACCCCAGGGTGCTCGACGAGATCGGCGACGCGCTGAAGGGCAGGGTGTAATCATTGTGTCCGTCATTCCGGGGCGCGAAGCGAACCCGGAATGAGGGAGTTCCCCGTGGTGCCTGGGCTTGACCCGGGCATCCATCCTCGTCAAAGCAGGCCGCCATCTTTTCGATCGATTACCGGGTCATCCAGCGCCAGGACGCGTTTCGCGCTTTTGCCCGGCAATGACGAAATCCTAAGGAATAGAGCATGCGCCGTAATTTGTCATTCGCGCTCCTCCTGATCGCCCCGCTGCTCGCCGGCTGCCTCGAACGCGGCCAGCCCACCATGGTAGACACCAGCGCCGACGACGACGCGTTCTGCCGCGCCAACAACGTCGCGGCCGGCTCAAACGACTACGTCATCTGCCGCAAGAACCGTGACGTGCAGCGCGCCAATGCCAATGTGCGCACCGATCGCGCCCAGCGCAATCTCGCCGAGCAGATGCTGAACAATCCGACGCGGCCATGACCGGGAGGCCATCATGAACGAAGACGTCTTCAACGCCAGCCTGCGCAGGTTTCTCAAGAAGGTCGGCATCACCTCGCAACGCGAGATCGAAAAGGCCGTGCGCGACGCGATCGACGCCGGCAAGCTGAAGGGCAACGAGAAGCTGCCGGCGAAGATGGTACTGACGGTAGGCGGCGTCACGCTATCGCATGAGATCACCGACGAGATCGAGCTGGGGTAGCGCACGTAGCAGTCATCACCCGCGCAGGCAGGTGATTCAGTATTCCAGAGAATTCAGTTACAAACCGATCTGACGCGGCGTACTGGATACCCCCGCCTTCGCGGGGCATGACGAGTATCGCGAGATCCTACTCCTCGTCGTCCTGCCGCTTGCCGCCGATCGTCTTGAGCTTGGCAAACACCGCGTCGACATTGAGGTCGTCGCGGTCCTTTTCGGTCGGCTCGAATTCCGGCTCCTTCTTTGTGGTCTCGGAGGCCGGCAGCAGCGTCGCGCCGCCGTAGGCGGCGGGCACCGGCTTTTCCTTGGCGGCGCGCTGCACCTCGAAATCGAGTTCGATCTGCGAACACAGGCCGAGCGTCACCGGGTCCATCGGCGTCAGGGTCGAGGCATTCCAGTGGGTGCGGTCGCGGACCGAAGCGATGGTCGTCTTGGTGGTGCCGACCAGGCGCATGATCTGCGCGTCCTTCAGTTCCGGGTGATTGCGCACCAGCCACAGGATCGCGCTCGGGCGCTCGTGGCGGCGGGACACCGGGGTGTAGCGCGGGCCCCTCTTCTTGGCGGCCGGAGGCAGGGTGACCTTGCTCTCGCCGAGCTTGAGGCGGTAGTTCGGATCCTTTTCGCCCTTTTCGATCTCGTCGCGGGACAACTGGCCGGTGGAAATCGGGTCCATGCCCTTGATGCCCTGGGCGGCGTCGCCGTCGGCAATGGCGCGGACCTCGAGGGGGTGCATTTTGGTGAAATCGGCCACCTGGTCGAAGGTCAGCGCGGTATTGTCAACCAGCCACACGGCAGTTGCCTTCGGCATCAGCGGTGCATTGCTCATGGCAAATCTCCTTTGTGCCTCGCCCACCTCTTTTGGAGGCGAAGTATGCGGTCATCGGGGATGACGGGAATTAGGGCGCTATATACGCCTTCATGGGGGATTGGCGCAATGGTCTGCTATAGTGCCTTGACAGAGCCCGAAAGCAGTCCCAAGTCCTTATTCAAACTGGCCGTTCCCTGCCCGCCGGCAAGGGGTGATTCGGTCCCCGAGATAGCCCCATGTCTTCTTTTTCGACGCCAGCCAAACCAGACCTGAGAATCGTGCTTTGTTCCCCCCGGGGCTTTTGCGCCGGGGTGGTTCGGGCCATCGATACCGTCGAGCGGGCGCTCGCGATCTATGGCGCCCCGGTCTATGTCCGTCACGAAATCGTGCACAACCGCTACGTGGTCGACAGCCTGAAGACCAAGGGCGCGATTTTCGTCGAGGAACTCGCCGAAATCCCCGACAATACCAACGCACCGGTGGTGTTTTCGGCCCACGGGGTTCCGAAATCGGTTCCGGCCGACGCCCGGGCCCGCAATTTCTTCTCGCTGGACGCGACCTGTCCGCTGGTCACCAAAGTGCACCGCGAGGCCGCCATCCATTTCAAGCGCGGGCGTGAAATCCTCCTGATCGGGCATTCCCACCATCCGGAAGTGGTCGGTACGCTCGGCCAGTTGCCGCCGGGCGCGGTGACGCTGATCGAGACCGCGGAAGACGCCAAGACGTTTGCGCCGAAGGATCCCGACAACCTTGCCTTTGTGACGCAGACGACGCTGTCGATCGACGACACGGCGGAGATCGTTGCGCTGCTCAAGGCGCGGTTCCCGAACATCAACGGGCCGCACAAGGAAGACATCTGCTACGCCACCACCAATCGCCAGCTCGCGGTGAAGAAGGTGGCGCCGGTGGTCGACGCCCTGATCGTGGTGGGCGCGCCGAACTCGTCGAACTCGCAGCGCTTGCGCGAAGTCGCCGAGCGCGAGGGCTGCCCCGTCTCGGTGCTGGCGCAGCGCGCCTCGGATCTCGACTGGTCGCGTTTTGAAGGCATCAGGAGCCTCGGCATCACGGCGGGCGCTTCCGCGCCGGAAGTGATCGTCGAGGAAATCATGGGCGCCTTTGCCGAGCGCTACCGTCTGCATGTGGAGACGGTCTCGGCCGCGGAAGAGAACGAGTTCTTCCCGCTGCCGCGCTCGCTGCGACCCGACGCCGCCTAAGGTTCTCCCAATAAGGTACTGACATGGCGGTTTACACCGACGTTGCCGCCGAAGACCTCGCGGAATTCCTCAAGGGCTACGACATCGGCGAATTGCTCTCCTACAAGGGCATCGCCGAGGGCGTCGAGAACTCCAACTTCCTGCTGCATACGAGCGAGGGCGCCTACATCCTCACGCTCTACGAAAAGCGCGTAGCGGTCGATGACCTGCCGTACTTCCTGTCGCTGATGGCGCATCTGGCCGAGCGTGGCGTGCGCTGCCCGCAGCCGGCCCGGAACCGCAAGGGCGAGGTCTATAGCCGGCTCGCCGATCGTCCTGCAGCGATCATCAACTTCCTCGAAGGTGTGTGGCCGCGGCGGCCGAACGCCGCGCATTGCACCGGTGTCGGCGAGGCGCTCGCCAAAATGCATCTGGCCGGCCACGACTTTCCGATGTTTCGCAAGAACCCGTTGTCGGTCGAGGGCTGGCGGCCGCTGTTCGATCTTGCCGCGCCGCGTGCCGACAGCGTCGGGCCGGGCCTGCGCGATTTCATTTCGCGCGAACTCGACCACCTCGAAGCCTGCTGGCCCAAAGAGCTGCCGCTCGGCGTCATCCATGCCGATCTGTTTCCCGACAATGTTTTCTTTCTTGGCGACAAACTGTCGGGGCTGATCGACTTCCCGTTTTCCTGCAACGACATCCTGGCCTACGACGTCGCGATCTGCCTGAACGCGTGGTGTTTTGAGCCGGATCATTCCTTCAACGTCACCAAGGCGCGCGCACTGCTCAACGCCTATGGCCGCGAGCGCCAGATGTCGGAGGCCGAGCAGGAGGCGTTGCCGCTGCTGGCGCGCGGCTCGGCGCTGCGCTTCCTGCTGACGCGGCTGGTCGATTTTCTCAACGTGCCATCAGGCGCGCTGGTGAAGCCGAAAGATCCGCTGGAATATGTCCGCAAGCTGCGCTTCCACCAGAGCGTCTCCAGCGCGCGCGACTACGGCCTGACGCAGCCCGGATTTGTAGCTTGAGCGAACTGCCTCACGTGACGGTCTTTACCGATGGCGCCTGCTCGGGAAATCCCGGGCCGGGCGGTTGGGGCGCGATCCTGAAATTCGGCGGGACCGAAAAGGAATTGAAGGGCGGCGAGGCGCACACCACCAACAACCGCATGGAACTGATGGCGGCGATCTCGGCGCTGGAAGCGCTGAAGAAGCCGTGCGTGGTCGATCTCACCACCGACAGCCAGTATGTCCGCCAGGGCATCACCGGCTGGATTCACGGCTGGAAGAAAAACGGCTGGCGCACGGCGGACAAGAAGCCGGTCAAGAACGTCGACCTCTGGCAGCGCCTCGACGCCGCGCTGAAACCGCACCAGGTCCGCTGGCACTGGATCAAGGGCCACGCCGGCCACGACGAAAACGAGCGCGCGGATCAGTTGGCGCGCGAGGGCGTCGCGATTGCGAGGTTGAAGTAACCCCGGCTGTCATCGCCCGCAAAGGCGGGCGACCCAGTATTCCAGAGACGTCAGTAGTGGAAACGAGAAGCCGCGGCGTACTGGATCGCCCGGTCGAGCCGGGCGATGACAGCGTTGTTCTGCGCGAGCACCAACCATCGTCATTGCGAGGAGCGTAGCGACGAAGCAATCCATGCTTCAGCATGCGCGGTGAGATGGATTGCTTCGCTTCGCTCGCAATGACGGGCAGCTCTTACAGCTGCCCCAGCAGCGTATCGCCGCCGGAGACCTCGACCTTGCCGGGCGCGGGCTCGAGGTTGAGCTTCTTGACGACGCCGTCGTCCACCAGCATCGAATAGCGCTTGGAGCGGATGCCGAGACCGTTGCCGGAGGCGTCGAGCTCCATGCCGATCGCCTTGGTGAAGTCGGCATTGCCGTCGGCGAGGAACACCGCCTCGTCGCGCTGGTCGGTGTCGCGCTTCCAGGCGTTCATGACGAAGGCGTCGTTGACGGAGACGATGGCGATGGTGTTCACGCCCTTGTCCTTGATGGCATAGGCGTTGAGGAAAATGCTCGGCAGGTGCATCTTGTGGCAGGTGCCGGTATAGGCGCCGGGCACCGCGAACAGCGCGACCTTCTTGCCCTTGAAAATATCGTCGGTGGTTTTGACCTGCGGGCCTTCCGCCGTCATCACGCGAAACTTGGCTTCCGGCAGCTTGTCGCCAACTTTGATCGTCATCGTCAATTCTCCCTCAATGAGCGCTGCTTTGTAGCCGCTGCGGCTCGACGGCACAATATTGGCGGTGCCCGAAACGGCAAGCGTGGCCGCCATTCACTGTTGCGTCATCAGCCGGTAAAGCCGCCCTCGTCCAGGAAAGCCTGCTCCTCCGGCGTGCTGGCTCGGGCCAGCAGGGAGTTGCGGTGAGGAAAGCGGCCGAAGCGCCTGATGATGTCGGCGTGGTGCTCCGCCCATTTCGGGTCATGACCAGCCGCGCGTGACAGCTCGATGCAGCGAAGCTGGTCCGCCAGGTGCTCCGAATGCATGAAGGGCAGATAGAGGAATTCGCGCAGGACAGGGTCGATCCGCGTATCGACGCCGCGATCGACCGCACGGTGCGCCACGTCCCGCGCGAGGTGGTCGCTGGCATAGGTCCTGCTGTCGCCACGAAAGATGTTGCGGGGAAACTGGTCGAGCACGATGACCAGCGCCAGCGCGCCGTCATCGCTTTCTTCCCATGAAGACAATCCGCCGGCGGAAGCTTGCTGCCACAGATCAAGATAGCGCTGGCACACCTCGGCATCGAAATTGTCGTCGTGCCTGTACCAGCGATCGGGGCCGGCGCCGCGCCAGAAAGCCAGGACATCGGCCGGCGCGACGTTCGTTTCGGTCATCTCGGAAAAACCGGCGGCCCTTTACGCCGCAGCCTTCTTCTCGTCGCGCAACTCGCGGCGCAGGATCTTGCCGACATTGGTCTTGGGCAGGTCGGTCCTGAACTCGATCTGCTTCGGCACCTTGTAGGCGGTAAGTTGCGTGCTGCAGTATTTGATGACGTCTTCGGCCGTGAGGTTCGGGTCCTTCTTGACCACGAACGCCTTGACCGCCTCGCCGGACTTGGCGTCGGCAACGCCGATCACGGCGCATTCCAGCACGCCCGGGTGGCTCGCGATCACTTCCTCGATCTCGTTGGGATAGACGTTGAAGCCCGAGACCAGGATCATGTCCTTCTTGCGGTCGACGATCTTGGTGTAGCCGCGCTCGTCCATCACGCCGATGTCGCCGGTGCGGAAGAAGCCGTCCGCTGTCATCACGTTCGCTGTCTCTTCCGGCCGGTTCCAGTAGCCGGCCATCACCTGCGGACCCTTGGCGCAGATCTCGCCGGCCTGGCCGAGCGGCACTTCCTTGCCGTCGTCGTCACGGATCGAGATGTAGGTCGAGGGCACGGGAATGCCGATCGAACCGGAGAACTGGTCGGTATCGGCGGGGTTGCAGGTCAGCGTCGGCGAGGTCTCGGAGAGGCCGTAACCTTCTGACAGCGCGCAGCCGGTGACTTTCAGCCATTTGTCGGCGACGGGCTTTTGCGTCGCCATGCCGCCGCCGAACGAGGTCTTCAGCTTGGAGAAGTCGACCTTGTCGAAACCGGGCGAATTCAACAGTCCGTTGTAGAGCGTGTTGACCGCCGGGAAGCTGTTGACCTGGTATTTCATCAATTCCTTGATGAATCCGGCCATGTCGCGCGGGTTCGGGATCAGGAGGTTGACGCCGCCGGCGCGCATCGCGAGCAGGAAGCACGCCGTCAGTGCGAAGATGTGATAGAGCGGCAGTGCGCAGACGATGAAGAGCTGGTCGACATGCGGTGGCTTCTTCAGCGCCGGCTGCAGCCAGGCGTCGTTCTGCAGCACGTTGGCCAGAATGTTGCGGTGGAGCAGCGTGGCACCCTTGGAGACGCCGGTGGTGCCGCCGGTGTATTGCAGGAAGGCGACGTCATTGAGCGTAAGTTTCGGCTTGTCCAGCTTCTTGCCGCGGCCGGCGGCGAGCGCATCGTTGAACGGGATCGCGCCCGGGATCGACCAGGCCGGCACCATCTTCTTCACCTTGCGGACCACCAGGTTGACGATCACGCCCTTGAAGCCGAGCAGGTCGCCCATGCTGCCGACGATCACGTGCTTGACCGCGGTCCTCGCGATGACCTGCTGAACGGTGGTGGCAAAGTTCTCCAGCACGATGATCGCCTCGGCGCCGGAATCCTTGAGCTGATGCTCGAGTTCGCGCGGGGTGTAGAGCGGATTGACGTTCACCACGGCGTATCCGGCGCGCAGCACCGCGGCGGTCGCGATCGGATATTGCAGGACGTTCGGCATCATCAATGCGACGCGCGCGCCCTTCTGCATGCCCTTGCTCTGCAGATAGGCGCCGAGCGCGGCCGACATCTCGTCGAGATCGCGGTAGCTGATCGACTTGTCCATGCAGATGAACGCCTTGCGGTCGGCGAACTTCTTGAAGCTCTCTTCCAGCAATTCGACCAGCGATGAGTACTGGTTGACGTCGATATCGGCGGGCACGCCGGCCGGATATTGCTTGAGCCAGATCCGCTCCATGGTGATTCCCCTTTGTTTGTTCCCGATCTTGGGCCGGGAACGCCTTGTTTTCGGCAGTATTGTGAATGCCGCCGCCGAAGGCAAGCGGCTGCGCGCTATCGACGCATTCATCGACTTGAAATGGCGACGCGAACGGCAACAAACCTGCCTGATTTCGCGGCTTCGCGGACCGTTAACCAGCCGGCTTGGTTTCGGCCTTGGGCTTGGTGGCGGCGTTGGGCTTCGCGGCGTTCGGTTTGGCAGGCTTCGGTGCGGCCTTGTCGCCGGCGGCTGCGGGCTTCTTTTCGGCGGAGGCGGCCGGCTTCTTTTCGGCAGCAGCAGCGGGCTTGGCTGCGGCTTCCGGTTTGGCGTTGGCATGCCTTGCGGCAGAAGGCTTGGTGTCT
>DATCXE010000732.1:0-3885 GCA_036565985.1 Bradyrhizobium sp. | reverse complement strand
CCGCCATATAGGCAGACAGCGGCCGGTGCCAGTTCTCGATCCGGATATCAGCCCATTCCAGCTGAACTGAAAATTCATCGAGATAGCGGTCGACCGGATAGTGAAGCCGCCGACCCGCTTCGTCCTTTACCCAGCCCTGCTCGGCACAGGCCGAGGTGAAGCCGGTGAGATTTGCGATCAGCAGCGAGCCGCCGGGTTTCAGCACCCGGGTCATTTCGCGGATGGCAGTCCTGAAATCGGGAATGTCGACCAGCGTAAGATAGCTGACCACGAGGTCGAAACTCGCCGGCTCGAACTCCAACTGCTCGGCGCGACCGGGCCGATAGTCGCCGGACGGATCGCGCTGCCGCGCGGTCTGGAGCAATTGCGGCGTCGGATCGATCCCCGTTACGGTGATGCCGGCTGCCTTCAGCATCCGGCAAAAGCGGCCCTCGCCGCAGCCAACGTCGAGCGCACGATCGAACCGGCCCGCCGCTACACGGCCCAGCATGACGGGGTCGAGCACATGCTCGCGCCCCCAGTCGCCGCGCTCGCCCATGGAGTCTATCCAGGCTTGCGCTGATCGGCCCCACCCATTGTCATTGTCCATCGGCGCGCTTCCGCCTGCTCAGCTCACCACTTCCGTGACCGGTTGCATGTCGATTGCAAAGGTTTCCAGAAACTTCGACGTCATGATGTAGAAGCCGACCGAGAGCTGCAGTTCGACCAGCGCGGCCGGGGTCAATTTGGAGGCAATCGCGTTGAAGGTGGCATCCGTCGGCTTGTGAAGTTTGACAATTTCGTCGGTAAAGGTGAGCGCGGCACGCTGCACTTCGTTGAAGCAGGTCGCCGACTGCCAATTGTCCAGGGCCTCGTTCTGCTCGTCGGTGACGCCGACGTTCTTGCCGATCTGCTTGTGGGCGACGATTTCGTACGGCGCCTCGCACAGGATGCCGGTCCGGGTGATGGCGAGTTCGCGCACGATCGGGTCCAGTTCGCCCTTGTGCCTGATCGCCCCGCCCAGCCGGCAGTATTGCTCGAAATAGCTCGGCGAATGCGCCATCATGCGAAAGATATTGGCGTTGCGGTTCTTGCCGAGGATCTCGCGGGTGCGATCGTTATGCTTGTCGGGATCGCTGTATTCGATGCGGGCCATTCATCACCTTGGGCTTTTTGGGATTTTCTGATTTTTGAGGGCCGGATCATGCCCTGCGGCAGGGGGCCGATCAACCGCTGTATTGGAAGGATCGGGACCGGAATCGCCATTGCGAGATCCCGAGGCCAAACTGCGCAACGATCCCATTCAGGTCGCCGTCGTCGGCGCCAGGGATGATTCGCGCCCGGCGTGCCTCGACCGCGCCGCGCTGGCGTCCTTCGCGCTGCAAGGCGCCCGCAAACCACAATGGAAAGCGCCCAGTTCCCAAAAACTCCCTTTCTCGTGCACAAACCGGCTGCGAGCGAGCCAAATTGCCGCCTTAATGCTGGTCGATTTTGAGACTGTCGATATTCGCTGAGTGGGGACTCTGAAGAGCGAATACTCGTCGCGGGGTGTTTCCGAGTAAGAAAACCAAAAGAGCCATCAAGCCTTCACGGGCAACGATGACTCATGCCCAAGTCTAGGGAGTCAGGCATGACGGAAGCCAAGAGGAAGGTGGCCTCGGAAGCACTTGCGCAGATGCTGGCGGTGACAGCGATGCTCGTTATCGCCAGCGTTGTGTTCTACTGGCATTGAATGTTGACGCATCGAAGCAATTCAGATTTTCACCCGTTCCGCGTAATTCTGAGTTGCTTCGTAGCGTGAACACTTGACGTCTTCAGTTTATATAATTTTCTCAGATTGACGTTTTCCCGAAGAATGGGACCAGCTTCCCCGCAAATGGCCGATAGCTCACGGTAACCTCATCGCCGATGGCGAGATCGTTGTCGCCATGAGCCATCATGCGAAAACCCTCCACCGTATCCACCAGAACGATGTTGTACGGGACGTGCGCACGCGTCTCCGGCGTCGCGGCACGGCATACCAGCGACGTCGCATAGACTTTTCCTGCCCCGCTGGCGCGCTTCGTCGCCGGCTCCGGCGCACCGCAGGCGGCGCAGAAGCTGCGGTGGAAATACTGCACAGCGCCACACGCGCCGCATGATTGATAGACGATGGCCTCGGCGCCCCTGGTCCAGTCTGCCCGTTTGTCGCTCATCTTACCCGCTCCAGGAACATGGTGACATGCGACGACAGCACGCCGCCGTCGCCATGCAGCAGCGCGATCGAGGCGTCGCGAACCTGTCTTGTTCCCGCTCGCCCCGTCATCTGCAAATGCGTCTCGACCAGATGCGCCATCGCGCCGCCAACGCCGCAATGGCCATAGCTCAGGAGCCCGCCATGGGTATTGAGCGGCATGGCGCCGTCACGGCCAAAATGCCCTGCCCTGACCCGCGCCGCCGCCTCGCCGCGCCCGGCGAGGCCGAGATCTTCCAGCAGCATCGCAAGCGTGATGGTGAAGCTGTCATAGACCGCGGCGTAGCGCACGTCCGCGATCGCAAGGCCGGCCGCGCTCTTCGCCCTGGCGACGGCAATCTCGGCGCCGAGTTCGCTCAGCGCGGGCGCCGCCGTCACGTGCTGATGGGTATGCGCTTGCGCGCAGCCACGGACACGAATGCCGGTCGCCGACGTCGGCTCACGGCTGACCACGAATGCCGCGCCGCCGTCGGACACCGGGCAGCAATCCAGCAGCTTGAGCGGCATCGCCACCGGCTTCGAGGCCATCACGTCGGCGACCGTGATCGGTTCGTGAAACTGGGCGCCGGCATGGGTCAGGGCGTGGGCGCGCATCAGCACCGCGAATTCGGCGAGGTCTTCCTGGGTCACGCCGTATTCGTGCATGTAGCGCGACGCCACCAGGCCGTAATAAGCGGGGATCGTCGGCCCCAGCGTCACCTCGTAATCGGGGTGACCGACCTGCGCCAGCGCCTGGATCGATGCATCGCGGCTCTGCCCGGTGAGGCGATTCTCGCCGCCCACGACCAGCACGTGCTTTGCAACACCGGCATCGACCAGTTGATGCGCCAGCATGGTCATCGCGAGCCCGGTGGCGCCGCCGACCTGCACGGCGTGCGCATAGGACGGCTGAATGCCGAAATGCTCGGCAAAGACCGTCGCCAGCATGATGTGCGGGGACACCGTCGAATAGCCGCAAAGAATGCCGTCGATCTCGGACCGCTTCAGCCCGGCATCGGCAATCGCAAGCTCCGCCGCCTTGCTCATGAGATCGAGCGAGGAAGACCCTTCGTGCTTGCCGTAAGACGTCAGGCCGACGCCGGTGATGAAGCTCATGGTCTTGCTCCCCCGTCATTCCGGGGCGCGCGCAGCGCGAACCCGGAATCCAACTCGCCGCCGTCACTTGCTGCCCGATGGATTCCGGGTTCGCCGCTACGCGTCGCCCCGGAATGACGGTCTGCGATTGCTTTAGCCATCAATACGACTTCGGCAAACCCAGCACCTTCTCGGCAATGAAGCTGAGAACGAGCTGCGGGCTGATCGGCGCGATGCGCGGGATCAGGGATTCCCGCAAGTAACGCTCGACGTGATATTCCTTGGCATAGCCGAAGCCGCCATGCGTCATCACCGCCTGCTCGCAGGCGTGGAAGCCGGCTTCGGCGGCGAGATATTTTGCGGCATTGGCTGCCGGGCCGCATTGCATGCCCTGATCGTACTGCCAGCCGGCGCGCAGCACCATCATCCAGGCGGCTTCCAACTCCATCCAGTTCTTCGCCAGCGGATGCTGGATGCCCTGATTCATGCCGATCGGGCGATTGAACACGATGCGGTTCTTGGCGTAGGCCGAGGCCCGCGACAGCGCGATCTGGCCGAGGCCGACCGCTTCGGCCGCGATCAGGATGCGCTCGGGATTC
>DATCXE010000728.1:0-7864 GCA_036565985.1 Bradyrhizobium sp. | reverse complement strand
GGCAACGACTCGTCCCATCATCTCGCTCTTCAACTGCTCGAAGCGCCGGCGCGCTTCGCTTTCGCGATCGTCGACAAGCTGGATCGCGGCGTTGCGATCAAGCGGCCCGGTGACGAGCGGAAGCGAATTTTCACCGATGGTCTCGTCGACATAGTAATCGCCATTGTCGAGGCGCACCGTCCATCTCAAACGGATCGCGGCCATCGGTCCGGGACCGATCTTCGAATATCCATGAGCTTCGATGGGCGCGTGACTCGCGGGGAGAGGTGGAGGGGTTACGGACCTTTGCTCCGCGACCGCAGGCTTTTGTGTTTCCTTGGAGGACTCGGAACGGTCGAGAATGCTTGCAATGGCCGCCAGCGCATGGTCGGTCGGGTCACTTTGAGCCAAGATTGAAGCCTCCGGATCGAGTACTGTCTCCGGAGTCGGTGTCCCACTTCCGTCCGGTGCATTTTCCTCAGTGCCGATAAGGCTGCACTTTGTCAAATCTTGGCGTTTTTGCGGCGGCCGTTATGCACACACCGGAGGTAACCTGTTCTTCCAGGGCCGTGTCTGCTCGAGTTGGCCAGCGAGGCGGAACAGCGTGCCTTCATCGCCGAACTTGGCCGAGAACATCATGCCGAGCGGCAGGCCCGCCTTGTTCCAAGCCAGCGGCACCGACATCGCGGGTTGGCCGGACATGTTGAACATGGCGGTCCCGGGCATGTAGCGGCGAAGGATCGGCGCGATATGCGAAAGGTCGTTCGACATCGTGTTGAGCTCGCCGATCCGCAACGGTGGCGAACACAGCGTCGGGCACAGGAAGACGTCGCAGGTTTCGAAGAAGGTCGCGAGGCCGCGCGAAATCTGGAAGGCTGCGAGCTGCGCGGCGACATAGTCGGTCGCGGTCGTCTTTTGCGCGTTGCTGGCGCTGGCAAGCGTCAATATCTCGAAATCGTTCTCCGTCGCGGCGCGGCCGAGCCTCTGTTCGATCAGGCGCACCGTCAGTGCGGTGTTGGCGCCCACGATCGTGGCCATCACCGCTGCCGGGTCGGCAGCGAGCACCGGGGCGCGTTCCTCGACATGATGACCGAGCCCTTCCAGCAGGTTCGCGATCTCGCGCACGGCCGCCGCGATTTCCGGATCGATGGCCTCGCCATAGGGCGACTTGTCGGTGAAGGCGATGCGGAGCTTGCCGGGATCGCGGCCGACCTCCTGCGAAAACGGCCGTTCCGGCGCGGGCGCCGCGTATGGGCTCGACGGTTCAGGCCCGTGAACCGCATCCATCATGACCGCACTGTCGCGAACACTGATGCTGACGACATGGCCGCATGAGAAACCACCCCAGCCTTCGCCGCGATCAGGACCAAGCGGATTGCGCGCCCGGCTCGGCTTCAATCCGAACACACCGGAGGCGGAGGCGGGGATCCGGATCGATCCGCCGCCATCGCTGGCGTGCGCTACGGGGAGGATGCGGGCGGCGACCGCGGCTGCCGCACCGCCCGATGAGCCGCCGGAAGAATGCTCGAGATTCCAGGGATTGCGGGTCGGCCCGAACAGGCGAGATTCCGTGGTCGGCATCAGTCCGAATTCGGGACTGGAGCTCTTGCCGAAGATCGAAACGCCGGCGTCGAGGAAGCGCTGCGCCAGCGTGCCGTTATGATCGGCAACGAAATCCTTCAGGATCGTCGCGCCCGACGTCGTGCGTGTGCCCTCCAGCAGATCGAGATCCTTCAGGAGGAACGGCACGCCGGTGAACGGACCGTCGGGCAGGCCCCGCTCGATCTGGCGCCCGGCATAGTCGTAGTGCTTGACCACGACCGCGTTGATCTGCGGATCGACCTTTGCGGTGCGGGCGATGGCCTCGTCGAGCAATTCACGGGCGGAGACCTGCTTCTTGCGTACGAGTTCGGCAAGGCCGACCGCGTCGTAACTGCCGTATTCCTTGAAGGCCATCCGCGCACCTCATTTGCCGGCCGATCGACGGATCGGCCGCGTTCTTTTTCACTCCCGACAGGTCAGCCCAGCACGTCCTGATTGATCACGTTCTGGCGCAAGGGATCGCCATCCAGCACGCTCAGTATGTTGCGGGCGGTCTGTTCGCTCATGCGGTCCACCGCTTCCACCGTGACGCCCGCAACGTGCGGCGCCATGATGACGTTGGGCAGTGCAAACAACGCGTGACCGGCCGGGGGCGGCTCCTGCTCGAAAACATCGAGCCCCGCGCCGGCAAGCTTGCGCGATGAAAGCGCTGTGTGCAGCGCGGCCTCGTCGACAATGCCGCCACGCGCGGTATTGATCAGGAACGCCGCCGGCTTCATCCGCTTCAGCCTGTCGGCATTGAACATGCCGACCGTCTCCGGCGTCTTCGGGCAATGGATGCTGACGAAGTCGGCGCGCGGCAGGGCGGCATCGAGATCGGCAACCGGCTCGCATCCGGCCGCCTTGATGTCGGCGGCGGGCTTGTAGGGATCGAACACCAGCACATTCATTTCCATCGCCAGGCAGCGCTTGGCGGTGCGCGAGCCGATGCGGCCGAAGCCTATGATGAGGATTGTCTTGCCGAAGAGATCGAAGGGCAGCATGCCGAGCCTGTCAGGCCATTTATTGTCCCTGACCAGCGAATGCATCTCGGTCGCGCGCTTGGCGAGCGTCAGCATCATGAACAGCGCGCATTCGGCGACAGAGGGCGAATTGGCCGTGCCTGCGACCATCAGCGGGACCTTGGCGCGGCTGAGGGCAGGGACGTCGACTGCGTCGAACCCGACCCCGATCCTGGTCACGACGAGCATGTCCCTGGAGGACTCGAGCTCAGGTTCGCCAAAGCGGGTACCGCCGAGGGCGACGCCATGCACCGGCGCATGCTCCTTCAGCTTGGCGTTGAAATCCGCCTGCGAGATCATGTTGGGAAATTCGACGAGATCGATGTCGTCCCGCGCGTGAAGCAGTGCGCGCCCCTGTTGCGACATCGATTCCGTGACGAGAATTTTCTTCTTGTTGGTAGCCATTTCCTGCCCTTGGGTGCCTTGTTGCGCCGTCAAAGGACGACGCCGGTCACCTCGTTTAGCAAATGCATATTGTTGAGGTCCACAGCCAATCGGAGCGGGCTGCCGTCCTGCGCGCCGGCATTGGGATTGACCCGGCCGCAGATTTCCGCGCCCTCCAGCACGAAATAGATCAGCGTTTCCATCCCCATCGGTTCGGTGACGTCGAGCATCGCCTCGAAATTTTCGATGCCGGGCTCCGGATGCTGCTTCGCCTCGGTGATGTGCTCCGGCCGCAGTCCCAGCAGCAATTTGTCGGTTCGGGGGACGCCCTGGTAACGGGCGGCGCGCGCCGGCGGCAGCGGGAAGACGATGCGGTCGGTCAGGCGGACATGCAGCTTGCCGCCGACGTCTTCCAGCCGGCACGGGATGAAATTCATCGCCGGCGAACCGATGAAGCTGGCGACGAATTTCGTCGCCGGCTTGTGATAGAGCTCGTTCGGCGTGCCGATCTGCTCGATGCGGCCGTGGTTCATCACCACCACGCGGTCGGCGAGCGTCATCGCCTCCACCTGGTCATGGGTCACGTAGACGGTCGTGGTGCGGACCTTCTGGTGCACCTTCTTGATCTCGATCCGCATCTGGACACGCAGCTTGGCGTCGAGGTTGGACAGCGGCTCGTCGAACAGAAACACCTTGGGGTTACGCACGATGGCGCGGCCCATGGCGACGCGCTGGCGCTGGCCGCCGGACAACTGCTTCGGCTTGCGGTCGACGAGCTCGACGATATCGAGCATGCGCGCGGCTTCGTCGATGCGGCTCTTGATCTCGGCCTTCGGATAACGCTTCAGCCGCAGTCCGAACGACATGTTCTCCGCAACCGTCATGTGCGGGTAGAGCGCGTAATTCTGGAACACCATCGCGATATCGCGGTCCTTCGGCGGAACGTCATTGACGACATCGCCGCCGATCATGATGTCGCCGTCGGAAATGTCTTCCAGGCCGGCGATCATCCGCAGCGTGGTCGACTTGCCGCAGCCCGAAGGTCCAACCAGCACGACAAACTCATGGTCGGCGATATCGAGATCGATGCCGCGCACCGCCTCGACTTCGTCATAGCGCTTAACAACCTTACGCAACGTCACGTCAGCCATGAGATCAACCCTTTGTCGCACCGGCGGTCAGGCCGGCAATGTAATAGTCCATCAGGAAGGCGTAGATGATGAGCGGAGGCGCCGCGCCGAGCAGGGCGCCGGTCATGATCTGACCCCAGTTGAAAACGTCGCCCTTGATCAGCGTGGTGATGATGCCGACCGGCAGCACCAGCTGGTCCGTGGAGGTGGTGAACACGAGCGGATAGAGGAACTGCGCCCACGAGACCGTGAAGGCAAAGATGGTAGCGGCGATAATCCCGGGAAGTGCCACCGGAATGAAGATCCGCGTCAGCGTCTGAAACCAGGAAGCTCCGTCGATGATGGCGGCCTCGTCGAGTTCCTTCGGAATCGAGGCGAAGTAACCGATCATGATCCAGGTGCAGAATGGTACCGTCAGTGTTGGATAGATGAAGAGCAGCACATACCAGCGATTGATGAGCTGGATACCAGTCCAGTCGCCGAACAGGGCAAACACCTTGAACAACGGAATGAACAGCAGGCTGTCCGGAATCAGATAGGTCAGAAACACGCCGGTAGCCAGCGTCGCCGAACCCCAGAATCGCATCCGCGCGAGGGCGAATGCCGCCGGCACGCTGATCAGCATGGTGATGGTGACCACGAAGATCGAAACCAGCGCGGAATTCCAGAAAAATCGCAGGAACTGGTTCGACGTCAGCAGTCCAACGTAGTTGTCCAGCGTCGGGTGGAAAACCCACCATGGATTGGTCGCCGCCGAGATTTCCGCGCTGCTCTTGAGCGAGGTGATCAGCATGTAAATTGGCGGCAGCAGCGAGAAGATCGCAAACAGCGTCAGGAAGAAGTACGACCATCGCAGCGCCCAGGTGCGGTCGCGGCTCATGCTGCCATACTTCACCTTGCGGGATGGCGCGGCCTTGTCGATCGTTACAGTGCTCATCAGGATTCATTCCCGCGTTTGTTGACGTCGCGCAGGATGAAGATCGCTGCGACCGCAAGGATCGGCACCATGAACAGGGAGACGCTGGCGCCGAGTGGAATGTCGCTGCCTTCGATGCCGATCCTGAAGGCCCAGGTGGCAAAGATATGGGTGTGGTCCAGAGGTCCACCGGCGGTGAGGATTCGTACGATGTCGAAGTTGGCGAAGGTGACGATCAGTGAAAACAGCGTCGTGATCGCAATGATGTTGCGCATCATCGGCAGCGTCACGTACCAGATCCGCTGCCACCAATTGGCGCCGTCGATTGCGGCCGCTTCATAGAGCTGGTCCGGCACGGATTTCAGCGACGCCAGATACATGATCATGAAGAACGGCGCGCCGACCCAGACGTTGACCAGGATGACCGAGAAGCGCGCCCAGGTGGCGTCGCCGGTCCACGGGATCGGCCCGATCCCGAAAAACGACAGCGTATAGTTGAAGGCGCTGTAGGAGGGGTCGAACAGCCACAGCCATGCCAGCGTGCTCATGGCGGGCGGGATCACCCATGGCACCAGCAGCATGCCGCGCCATTTACGCTGGCCCTTGGCCGGAATGTTGTGGACGAAGTGCGCGACGACGAAACCGATCAGCGCTTTGAAAAGCACGGCCGTGATCGCGAAGATGCAGGATTGCTTGACCACCAGCCAGAAGGTGTCGCGCTTGAACAGGAATTCGAAATTGCCGAGACCGACGAACCTCTGCATCGACTTGTTGAGGGTCGCCAGATGAATCGAATAGAGCGCGGGATAGAGCACCAGAAGCACGATGAGAATGATCAGCGGCAGCGTCATCAGGAACGCCGCGGTGGATTTGCGTTTGAGCGCCTTCCGCAGACTGGAGCGCTTTCGCGCCGGTTGCGTTGCGCCAACACGGTCCGGCTGCAATGCGACATCAGCCATGATGCATCTTCCTCGCGCGGTTTATTTCAACAAGCTCGATTCCCGGAATACTCGAGAGCCGACATGTCGTCGGCTCTCGCTTGGGCGAGAAGAAAGATTCGCCGCAAGCAACCCGCAACTTGCGGGCCGTCGCGGCGATACCTTCCGTCCTAGCTCCGCATGAAGCCTTCGCACTCGCCTTCGGCCCAGGCGAGTGTCTTTTCCATCGCTTCGCCCTGATGATAACGCAGGCACATCTTGGTGAGCGTGGCCTGCGCGTAGATCTGCTGCGCAATCTTGGGCGGAGCGGGCGAGGCTGCAATCGACAGCGTCTGATGCTTGTAGGGGTTCGGATAGTGATAGAGCGTGCCCTTCGGCGGCCCTTCTTCCTGCCAAACCTTCAACGTCGTCAGCTTCTCATAGGCCGGCAGATCGTAGCCGCCGCTCGCATTCACCATCTTTTCGATAGCCGCCGGCTTCGACAATTGAACCAGCAGCTTCTTCGCCGCTTCCTTGTTCTTGGAGAAGTTCCAGATGCTCCAGAAATAGGGCAGGTACGGCGCAAAGCGCCCCTTCGGCCCGGCCGGGAAGCCGTGGGTCCAGCATTGCTCGGCAACCTGCGGCGCGTCGCGTTTGGCGACTGCCCAGGCGCTCGGCGGGTTCATGATCATCGCGCCCCTGCCGGAGACCAGCCACTTGTTGTTGGATGCGTCATCCCATGCCGCGACGTCGGGTGGCAGGAAGCCGATCAGCTTCTTGTAGTATTCGAGTGCCTGACGGACCGCGTCGGTCTTGACGGTGAGGTTGCCCTTGGCGTCGACGAGCTGGGCGCCGAACGACAGGAAGATCGCGCCGGCCGTATCGACGTTGTCGGTGGTCTCGCCGAGACCGATACCGAAGGGTACGCCGCCCTTGTGACAGGCTTCGGCAGCCTTCAGGAATGTTTCCAGCGTCCAGTTGTCCGCCTTCGGCTCAGCGCCAGCCGGATACATGGCCTGGACGTCAATGCCGGCGTGCTTCTTCATCAGATCGATGCGGGAACAAGGGCCTTTGATTTGGCTGCCGACACAGGCGGGAACTCCGAGCCATTTGGTGCCTGCCGTGCCCAGATATTTAGCCGTGCCGTTAACGTCTCCGTTCTCGGCGATGATCGGCCCCATGATGTCGCTGACGTCTTCCAGCTGGTCAGCATTGGCATGGGCCCACCACGTTGGCATCGCGAAGATGTCATGGCCGGACTTTGCCTGCGCTTCGGCGGCAATGGTCAGCAGGTTCTTGTTGCCCTGGCTCGGGATGTAGTCGATCGTAACCTCGACCTTCTCCTTGGCGGCCCATTCATTGACCAGATCGGTCGAGGCCTTGTTCGCCCCGGGGACCCAGTGGTCCCAAAAACCGATTGAAAGTTTGCCGGCGGCATGGGCGCTGCGAACATAGGGCGCGGTAACGAGCGCTGCGGATGTCAGCGCTGTCGCAGCAACAAATTGTCGGCGAGAAAGCTTCTTGCGAGACATGGTGTTTCCTCTTTGCTGAGCCAGATTTTGGTTCTTATTTTTTGTCTCCGTCTGGTGTCAGACCGCACGAAGGCGACCCGCCAGCGGAGATTTTGTAATCGGATCAGACCAGAATTGTTTGCATCTGTCGAGAAAACACATCGGTCGCCGTCATTGAACTAACGTTGCGTTCAAAATCCAGACAGCGGGCGCAATGATGCGGCATGTTCCGAAACTGCGATGGTCATATTGCGTTGCACACTTGATCCGTCGCGATCAGGTGCGCGCTTGAGCCGCACGGCATCCGACGCCGTGCGCCGGGGTGGGACGGGTTTCCCTGTCGTGGCCTGCGTGGCGCAACGGTGGCGGGTTCGGGGCGAAGACGATAGTTTGCTCACCGGAGATTCACGCGCTTGTTCGGAAG
>DATCXE010000703.1:0-3230 GCA_036565985.1 Bradyrhizobium sp. | reverse complement strand
GCCGGCGCTGTTCCGCGATGTCGCGATTTCGGTCATCGACAAAGGCCGCCTGTTCATGCCGCTATCGGTCGCGCAGCTTCTGGCGAACGACGACCTGGTCGCGCGCGCGCGCAAGACCGGCGCGCGCATCTTGGTGCCGAGTGGCGCGTTGCTCGGGCTCGACGCCGTGCGCGCCGCCGCCGAGGGCACGGTGCATTCGGTCACCATGGTGACCCGCAAGCCGCCGGCCGGACTCGAGGGCGCGCCCTATCTGACGAAGCATAACATCTCGCTCGCCGACCTCACCGCGCCGCTGATGGTGTTCGACGGCACCGCGCGCGAGGGCGCGCTCGGCTTTCCGGCCAATCTCAATGTCGCGGCCGCGCTCAGCCTCGCCGGCATCGGCCCCGACCGCACGCGGCTGCAAATCTGGGCCGATCCCACCGTGACCCGCAATACCCACACCATCACCGTGGAGGCCGAAGCTGCGCGCTTCACGATGACCATCGAGGGCGTGCCGTCGGCCAATCCGCGCACCGGCCGCCTGGTGGCGCCTTCGACGCTCGCCGCGCTGCGCGCGCTGGTGTCGGAGCTCAAGGTCGGAAGCTGACGCGTTAACGCGCGCCGGAACTCGGGACCTAATACCGCAGTAGCTGCGGCTATCCACAGTCCATCGCAGAATTGCCTGCGTTACCGCGGTTAATCATAAGGCGATTAACCGTCGTCGTTAAGTTTAAACAAATTTTCAGCACCGTTACCCTGCGCGCCTGGGGTGAACACACCCTCGCAACCCACGATGACAAAGGGAGGCGTCGCAGCATGCTTTATACGCTGACACAGCTTGGTCCCTCACACGTCGTTCGCCGCGCGTTCATTTCGCTGATCGCGCTCGTCGCGCTTTCCGCCGGCGCGCAAGCACAATCAGAAGCGCAAACCACGCTGCTGTCGGCGCGCGCGCACAACATCACGATCGCCGTGGTCGGCGACTCGATCGCCAACGATCTCGGCAATGGGCTGGAAGAACTGTTCGGGAAAAGGCCGAACGTTCGCATCGTCAAGGAGACCCGCTTCGCCACCGGCCTGGTGCGCACCGATTATTACAATTGGAACGCCGTCATCCGGAAATTCCTGCACGAGCATAATCCGGACGTGATCCTGGTGGTGATCGGTGGCAACGACCATCAGGCCATCCGCGTCGACGACAAGCGCTACGAGCCTTTCGACAAAGGCTGGGTCGCCGAATACGAGCGCCGCGTATCGCGCTTCATGAACAGCATCAAGCGCGAGCGCACGCAGGTCTACTGGATCGGCCTGCCGCCGGTGCGCTCGGACAAACTGACGCAGGCCTACAAGATCATAAACCGCATCTACCGCCGTGAGGCGGCGAAGCATGGTTTCCACTACTTCAGTGTCTGGAACAAATTTCTGACCAAGGGCGCCTACTCATCCTTCGGCCAGAGCCTGGAAGGCGTGCGGCGACAGTTGCGAAAGGAGGACGGCATGCATTTCACGGAGGCGGGCAAGATCCTATTCGCCTCCTACGTCGCCAACGCCCTCGGCTTGCGCTGACACATGCTGTTCCCGACGCCCGAGTTTGCCATCTTCTTCTTCGCGATCTTCGTCGCGGCTTGGCTGCTTCGCACGCAGGCCGAACCGCGCAAGGCGCTGCTGCTGGCGGCGAGCTATTTCTTCTACGGCTATTGGGACTGGCACCTGCTCGGCCTGCTCGCGGGCTCCTCTGCGCTCAATTACATGGCCGGCGTTGGGCTTGCGAGCACCAAGAGCGAAACGCTGCGCCACCGAATCGTGACCGCGGCGGTGGCGGTCAATCTCGGCGTGCTCGGCATCTTCAAATACTACAATTTCTTCATCAACAGTCTGACCGATCTCACGCTCGAACTTGGCATCCATCGCGATATGCCGTTCCTGGAGATCGTGTTGCCGATCGGCATCTCCTTCTTCACCTTCCACGGCATCTCCTATGTGGTCGACATCTACCGCGGCCATGCCAAGCCGGTGCGCTCGCCGATCGATTTGTTCCTCTACATCTCCTTCTTCCCGCAGCTCGTCGCCGGCCCTATCGTGCGTGCCTCGCACTTCCTGCCGCAACTGACCAAGACGCCGGTGCTCAACCGCACGGCGGTCGTGTTCGGCTTCCTGCTCATCCTCAACGGCATGCTGAAGAAGGTGGTGGTGGCGCACTATATCGCCGTCGATCTGGTGGACCCGGTCTTCGCCGATCCGTCGCATGCAAGCACCATCGACCTGGTCGCCGCGCATTATGCCTACGCCGTGCAAGTCTATTGCGACTTCTCCGCCTATAGCGACTTCGCCATCGGCACCGCGGCGCTGCTGGGCTTCCGGTTCCGGAAAAACTTCGACCGCCCATTCGGCGCCACCTCGCTGGCGCAGCTCTGGCAGCGCTGGCACATCTCGCTGTCCACGTGGCTGCGCGACTACCTCTACCGCGCGCTGCGCGGCGAGAAGCGCGACGCCGGCTATCGCATGTACCGCAACATTTTCCTGACCATGCTGCTAGGCGGGCTGTGGCATGGCGCCAACTGGACCTTCGTGATCTGGGGCGCGATCCACGGCGTCGGGCTCTGCGCCGAGCGCTTCATCAAGACGCGCTGGCACGCCTTTCGCACCGGCCGCCGCCTGAGCCCGGCGGGCGCGGCGGTCGTGAGCGAATATCCGGAGCAGCCGGGCACCAACCGCTTCGCCACCGTGGTCGGCTGGCTGATCACCTTTCATCTGTTCACGCTGGCCGCGATTTTCTTCCGCAGCCCGCATCTCGATGTCGCCCTAAATTATTTTGTCGCCATGTTCTCGTTCCATGGCGGATCGCATCTGCTGACGCCGTTCCTGCTCGTGCTCACCGCCGGCTCGGTGGCGGTGCAGTTCCTGCCCGGCAACAAGATCGAGCGTTTCGCCGAGAAAGCGCGGGACTGTCCCGCCGTCGTGCTCGGGCTGATGCTTGGCATTGGCCTGCTGCTGATCGAGATGATCGGCCCCGACGGCGTTGCGCCGTTCATCTACTTCCAATTCTGAGGGATCAATCGAATGGTCGATGAATCGATTGTCACCCGCAACACCAGACCGCGCTGGTTCTGGTTTCGCCCTTCGGGCAGCTTGCTGCCGCCATTGCGGCGCTTTGCCCGCTCGGCGGAAGTAGGCGCCAAGCCCAACAGCGCCGTCAACGCGCGCAGCGCCGCGGGCGCCATGCTGATCGCCTTCGCGGTGTTCGTCGT